>JALOSO010000050.1 GCA_025458385.1 Paracoccaceae bacterium
CCCCCGCGCCAGCCCCTGCAGGAACAACTCGCGCCCATCCACGGTCTCACGCGCCGCCAGTTGCGCCGCAAAAGGCGACAACAGCGCAATCCGGTAGGCCAATGCGCCGGCCTCGCCCTCCAGTTCCAGCGCCGCCAGCCGTTCGGCGAACAGCGCGGCAAAGGTCACTTCCAGACGCTGCGCCTCCATCGCCGCCCAGGCCGGGGGCAGTGCCGCCGCCACGCGCCCCTTGTCACCCCCCGTAAGCGCAGCATCAAACCGCTGAAAGGCGGCAACCCTGTCCCAGACCCCGCCCGAAGCGGCCGGGTCATCCCGCGTGTAAAGGCCCAGCAACAGGTTTGGCGCAATCGCCCCGGCTGCGGCCAGGCGTTCTGCAGCCTCGATCTGTGCCTTCAGGCCAGACTGGTTCGACAGATCGGCATGCGCAAAGGCGACAGGAAGGTTGGTGGTGGTCAACGGCTCGCCAATCGCCTCGAACAGGCGAAGGGTCAGGGGCGTAATCCGGTCTGGCCGTGCCAGTGCCGGTTCGCCTTCGTAAAGGTCGGGGTCCAGAAAGCGTGACAGCAGCGCCTCATCCGCCGGGGTGATATCGCCCAGCGTGACGCCCGTCCGCAAGGACAGCGCGGCTGCAGGCCAGTCACCCGACCGCGCGATACAAAAGATGCGCGCGGTAAAGGTGGGGGCCAGGGCCGGGGTCTCCAGCAACGTCTTGCACCGCGTATCTTCGGTGCCTGTCAGCAAGGCAATGTCAAAGGCCCGCTGGAACAGCGCTGGTTTGTCGGACTCGGCCGCCGTCAGCAGCGCCTGTGCCTGATCCAACGCGCCCAGTGACAACAGCTTGTCCACCCGCGACAGCAGCAATTGCCCGTCGCCGGTACTGTCAATCGGCGGCGTCGCTTCGGCCAGCAGGATCGTCACCAGCAATTGGCGCAGGCTTGGCAATGCATCGGCACGGTCCTGTGTAACCAGTGCCGCGATTTCGGCTGCTGGCCCCATGCCCCACAAATCTGCGGGCAGGCCCGTCACCCCCGGTGGCAAAAGGCCCACGCCATCAAGGTTCGGGGCACCAATCACGCTGACCGTCACATCCTGCGGCAGCGCGGTTTCGGTGACGGGCGCCTCGTCACTGGGGACAACAGGGCGGGGCGAGGCATTATCCCCCGCCGCCACGACAGGCACGGCAACGGATTGCGATAACCAATCGATCGCCGAAAGCGGCGTTTCGGCCCAGACGGGCATGGCCCCGCAAAAGGCCAGCATCGCCCCGATGAGGCGCGCTTCAATCGGCATCCAGCGTCACCGGTTGGGTGATCGGGCGTTGCGCAGGCGACAGGTCGCCCAGATACGCATATCCGGCCAGCCCGGCAAAGCCCAGAAAGGCAAGCAGGAACATCAGCTTGAACAATCGCCACATCGGTTTGCCCCTTTTCGTCTTTTTCTGATTGGGCTGGTCAGGACCGGCCAACGCTTTGCACATAGGCAATGCCACAGCGCGCTGCAATTATATATGGTATTTGGCAGGACTTCACGCCATTGAGAACCGGACAATGGGCCATCGGCAGAATGCCGTGGCGCGCAGCGTGGATCGCGGGGGGCTGGGGACGGTGCATCTGAAGAAGACGGTCGTCATGGTGGGCATGATGGGTGCCGGAAAGACAGCCGTGGGCACTGCTCTTGCCCGGCTTCTGAGCGTGCCGTTTCTTGATTCGGACGAAGAGATCGTGCGCGCCGCGCAGCGGACGATTGCCGAAATCTTTGAACGCGACGGCGAGCCGTTCTTTCGCGCCCGCGAATCCGAGGTGATCGGCCGCTTGCTGCGCGGGCCGCCTTGTGTGCTTTCGACGGGGGGCGGGGCGTTTCTGGCCGAAAGCAACCGGGCGATGATTGCGGCACATGGCGCATCAGTCTGGTTGCGGGCCGATCTGGACCTGCTGTGGCAGCGCGTGCGGCACAAGACCACCCGCCCGCTGTTGCGAACAGCGAACCCGCGCCAGACGCTGGCCGAGATTCTGGCGGCCCGTGCCCCGCTTTATGCCTTGGCTGATCTGATCGTTGACAGCCAGCCCGACGCGTCAGTCGAGGGGATGGCCACAAGGGTGGCAGCGGCGCTGGCCGCGCGTCCGGATGTTCTGGAAGGACCGGTTGCATGACCATGGATATCGTTACCGTTGAATTGGGCCTGCGCCGCTATGATGTGCGGATTGCGCCGGGCCTGATTGACCGCGCCGGTGCGGAAATCGCCCCATTGCTGCGGCGCAAACGGGTGGCCATCGTGACGGATGCCACGGTCGGCCCGCTGCACCTTGCCCGGCTTGAGGCGGCCTTTGCCGCAGCGGGCATAGCGACGACGGCCCTGCATCTGCCGGCGGGTGAGGCGACCAAGGGATGGCCACATCTGGCACAATGCGTCGAATGGCTGCTGGACGCGCGGATCGAGCGGCGCGATGTCGTTGTGGCCTTTGGCGGTGGCGTGATCGGCGATCTGGTGGGTTTTGCCGCAGCGATTCTGCGGCGCGGTGTGCGTTTTGTGCAGATCCCGACCACGTTGTTGGCGCAGGTCGACAGTTCCGTTGGCGGCAAAACGGGGATCAATACCGCGCAGGGCAAAAACCTTGTCGGGGCGTTTCACCAGCCCAGCCTTGTCCTTGCTGATACAGCGGTGCTTGAAACCCTGCCCACGCGTGATTTTCTGGCCGGCTATGGCGAAGTGGTGAAATACGGCTTGCTGGGCGATGCGGCCTTTTTCGACTGGCTTGAAGAGGCCGGGCCGACACTGGCGCGTGATGGTGTGGCGCGCCAAAGGGCTGTCCGGCGGTCTGTCGAAATGAAAGCCGGGATCGTGGCACGGGATGAGACCGAGGAAGGTGAGAGGGCCCTGCTGAACCTTGGCCACACATTCTGTCATGCGCTTGAAAAGGCCACGGGCTATTCTGATCGGCTGCTGCATGGTGAAGGCGTGGCCATCGGCTGTGCCCTGGCGTTTGAATTGTCGATGCGCCTTGGCCTGTGCGCGCAGGAAACGCCCAGCCGCGTCAGGGCGCATTTGCGCCGGATGGGGATGAAGGTCGATCTGGCCGATATCCCGGGCGATCTGCCTGATGCCACGGCCCTTGTTGCGCTGATGGCGCAGGACAAGAAAGTGGTCGACGGGCGCCTGCGCTTTATTCTTGCGCGCGGTGTCGGTGCGGCCTTTGTTGCCGATGACGTGCCGGGCCAGGCCGTGCTGACCCTGCTGCAGGACGCGCTGGCCATCCGGCGCTAGGCCTTGGCGCGCCGGTCAGCCATAGGACGCCGGGGCCTTGCGCAGCTGCGGCCATTGCGCGGGGCAATGGCCCCAGATGCGCAAATTGCAAGGCATGGCCAGCAGGCGCGCGGCATGCATGGCGGCAAGTGCTGGATCATGCGCGCTGTCAAACCCCTCGGCCGGTTCGGATGGCCGCGAGATGGCATCCGACATCAGGATCACCCGCCCGGTCTGCGGCAGGTCAAACCGCAGCGCCAATTGCCCCGGCGCATGCCCCGGCACATGCAGGACTGTCAGATGCGGGCCAAGATCCGTATCTTCGTGCACGGGCAGCCATTGCATATCGGGCCAATCCATCGGGCGATAAGCCCCCCAGTATAGCGGGCGGGGCAGGGCACGCTCTGCCGCCCCGATGATCACCTGCGCGGCCGGAAAATGCGCAAGCCCGCCGATATGGTCGATATGGCTGTGCGTCAGCAGCAGATGCCCGATCTCTGCAGGCCGCACCCCGATCAGCGCCAGTTGCGCCGTGATCAGGTTCTGGGCACCAAACCCCTGCAGCACCCCGAAAGCCGCCAGACCTTCGGCCTGCGCCACGCCTGCGGGATCATCTGCATACCCCTGATGAAAGCCGGTATCGACCAGCAGGCGTTCGCCACGATCCGTGGTGATCAGATAGCCCGGAATACCGATCAGCCGGCCTGCATGCACCGCGAAGGTGCCAAGGTCCAGCACATGCAGCGTCGCGGGTTGGCCTTGCAGGATCATTGCGCCATCACGTCCTGAAACGGGGCTGCGCGGTTGTGGATGGCTGGGGCGCCAGGATTCGAACCTGGGAATGGCGGTACCAAAAACCGCTGCCTTACCACTTGGCGACGCCCCAACTGCGCGGCTGTTTAGCCGCTGGTGCCGGGGGCTGCAAGGGGGAACTGCATGAAATGCGGGCGTTGTTTGCTGACGTGATCCGGGCTAGTCCAGCGCCATGAAGGTCGATGTCATCGTCTTGGGGGCCGGGGCGGCCGGGCTGTTCGCCGGGATCGAGGCCGCACGCCGTGGCCGCCGCGTGCTTGTCGTCGACCATGCGCTCGCGCCGGGCGAAAAGATCCGCATTTCCGGTGGCGGGCGCTGCAATTTCACCAATCTCGGCATCGCCCCTGAACGGTTCCTGTCGCAGAACCCGCGTTTTGCCTTGTCAGCCCTCAAACGCTATACGCAATGGGATTTCATCGCGCGGATGGACAGCTGGGGCATCGCCTGGCACGAAAAGACCCTGGGCCAACTGTTCTGCGACGGTCCGGCCACCCAGGTGGTCCAGGCCCTGACCCGCGATCTTGCCGCTGCGGGCGGCACCCTGTGGACTGATTGCGCAATCGGCGATGTGCAGGCGGGCTTTACCGTTGATACCGCACGCGGGCCAGTCATCGCTGCGGCGGTGATCGTTGCAACCGGGGGCAAGTCGATCCCGAAGATGGGTGCGACGGGGTTTGGCTATCGCGTGGCTGAACAGTTCGGGCTTCCCCTGGTGGAGACCCGCCCGGCCCTGGTCCCCCTGACGCTGGCCGCGCACGAACTTGCCCGGCTGGCACCGCTGGCCGGGGTGGCCGTGACGGGGCGGGCCGCAGTCGCGGGGGGCATGGGCTTTGACGAGGCGCTGCTTTTCACCCATCGCGGCCTTTCGGGGCCGGCCATCCTGCAGGCCAGCTCTTACTGGCGCGAGGGCGACGCGCTGACGCTTGACCTTGCAGGTGGGGCGGATGTGGCAGGGCAGTTGCGCACAGCGCGCGCGGCATCCGGGCGGCAAGCGGTGCAGACGGCGCTGGCCCGGCTGTTGCCCGAACGGCTGGCACGCTTCGTGACCGAGCATCTGGGCGTGACAGGCCCGCTGGCCGACCAGTCGAACGCGACAATCGCCCGGATCGCGGCGATGGTGCATGGCTGGCAGATCACGCCTGTCGGATCAGAGGGTTACCGCACGGCCGAGGTCACACTAGGCGGGGTGGATACCGCCGCACTCGACAGCCGAACGATGGCCGCGCGCGGGGTGCCGGGCCTGTATTTCGTCGGCGAAGTGGTTGACGTGACCGGCTGGCTGGGGGGCTACAACTTTCAATGGGCCTGGTCGAGCGGTTGGGCCGCAGGGCAGGTGGCGTAAATCAGGGATTGGAGATTCGGTATGCAAGACACACGCAAGTTCGATAATTGGTCATTCGCCTCGTTTCCGATTCAATTATGGTTCAACGAGACAATGGGATCGTCGGCAACGGGTTCAATCTGGGAAGCGAGTGGGCGAACTTATCTGGTCACGAACTGGCACAATTTTTCAGGAAAACATTTTGTTACAAAAGAAAATCTTTCAAAAGACACGGGTTTGCACCCGAACCGTGTGAGAGTTTACATTCCAGTTTTGGGTAATCCCGTCACGTGGATCCACTATGAATTTAACCTGCTTGATGAACACGAAGATCCGCTTTGGGCTGATGCCCGTGACGCACATTTTCCAGCTGACCTTGCAGCGCTTTCCATCGACCTTCCTGCAGGGTTAAACTGTAATTACGCAAATATGTTACCGTCTATCGACATCGTTACCGAAGTCGGGTCGGAAGTGTTCATCATTGGATACCCTTTCACCTACGACGAAGTCGGTCTTCCAATCTGGAAACGGGCAAGCCTTGCGTCAGAGCTTGCGAATGTCCCACCAAACGGCCGTCGCCATATTCTTGTTGATACAGCAACGCGATCGGGCATGTCCGGCTCACTTGTGATCAGAAAGGTGACCGGTGGCTATACAACCGAGTCTGGGAACATGATCAATAATGGACGGCCCGGGTATCGCCTGCTTGGGGTCTATTCTGGCCGCTATGGTGCAAACAAGGACGGGGATGCGCAACTTGGCATGGTCTGGCCGCGCGAAATGGTCGATGATCTGCTGAAATCAGCTTGCGAACGGGCAAGTTGAAAATGCGAGCGCCGACAAGCAGGTTTGCGACAATGCTTCCGGCCTAAACCACCACAGGGTCAGCCTTGGCCACGCGGTCAAGGGCCATCAGCGTGTCGATCAGGCGCGGCATGTCGCGCAGGTGGATCATGTTGGGGCCATCGGATGGCGCGCGATCCGGGTCCTCGTGGGTTTCAATGAACACCCCGGCGACCCCGATTGCGACGGCTGCGCGCGCCATGACGGGGGCAAATTCGCGCTGCCCGCCAGATGAATTGCCCATGCCGCCCGGCTGTTGCACCGAATGGGTTGCATCCATGATCACCGGATAGCCAGTCTTGCCCATGATCGGCAGGCTGCGCATGTCGGCCACCAGCGTGTTATAGCCGAAACTTGCGCCGCGCTCGGTCAGCAGAATGTTGGTGTTGCCGGTGCTGGCGACCTTTTGCGCAACATTGGCCATGTCCCAGGGCGCCAGAAACTGCCCCTTCTTGATGTTGATCACGGCCCCGGTTTCACCCGCCGCGATCAGAAGGTCAGTCTGCCGGCACAGAAACGCGGGGATCTGGATCACGTCCACCACCTGTGCGGCAATGCGCGCTTGTGCGGCATCGTGGATATCGGTCAGGACGGGCAGGCCCGTTGCGCGCAGCGTGGCCAGAATGTTCAGGCCTGCCTCGATTCCAAGGCCGCGCTTGCCGGAAAGCGAGGTGCGGTTGGCCTTGTCATAGCTTGCCTTGAAGACGTATTGCGCGCCTGCTGCGGCACAGGCCTCGGCCATCAGGCCCGCGATCATCTGGGCATGGTCCAGGCTTTCCAGCTGGCAAGGGCCCGCGATCACCGTCAGCGGCAGGGCATTGCCGCAGGTAACGGCCCCGATCTTTACGTCTGTCATTACGTTCCGTCCTTACGAGGCGACCTGTTCACGCAGGATCGCAGTTGTCATCGCGATCATCAGGTATATCCCGGCAAAGACCAGCATGGCCACCACTGTGTTTTCAAAGGCGCGCGGATAGGCGGCTTCATCCTGGGCAATCGGCTGCTGGGTAATCGCCAGATAGCGCACCTGCCGGTTTGCCTCGATCCGCGCCGTCTCAAGCTGTTGCAGCGTCGAGGCCAGCATCATCTGGCGGGTCTGCACATTCGCCTGCGCGACCAGCAGGTCGCCCTGCACCTGCGCAAGCGACGACTGTTCGCTGCTGCCTTCGGTCATGCGGGCGCGCAGCACCGAAATCTCGGCCTCGACGGCCTGAATGCGGCGGCGGATCGGATCCATGCGCGCTTCGTTCGGGTTTTCGTTTGCCTCCATCTGCGCCAGCGAAAGCCGGTCGGTGGAAAGCTGCGTTTCCAGTTGGCCGATCTGGGTCGAGATCAGGCTCAGCTCCACCTCGGACGACAAGACCTGCGTCTGCTCCTGCAGTGCCACAAGGCGTTGCTGCGCCTCCAGCAACTTGGCCTCGGCATCCGTATAGCTGGCCATCGCGTCTTCGACCTGATCGCTGCGCTTGCGTTGTGACAGCTTGTCGATTTCCTCTTCGGCATAGCCGATCAACGCGCGGGTGAAATCCACCGCAAGATCCGGATCAGGGGCGATCACCGACAGGCGGATCAACCCTTCGGTCGGATCATAAGACACCCGCACCATGCGCTGATAGATGCTGTAGGCGTCTTCAAAGCTTGCATCCGGTGCCAGACGCTGGATCGTGTCGATCTCGGGCTGCGAAAAGACCTCGATGAAATTGAGGTCGGCATCCAGCCGCTGCAACCCGTCGCGCGATTGCAACAGATCCTGCGCGCCCGAGGCTTCCTTGTTGGCTTCGATCGCGCCGCCGAACAGGCCCGCCCCGCCCGGAACGCCACCCGCGGTCACCGCGCCATCCGCCTGCTGGATCAGAAAGGCCGACTTCGCCTCGTACATCGGGGTGGCGATCATGTAGTAATACCAACCGGCAATGAAGGTCGGCAGCAACACGAACACCGCCAGCCGCACCATCAGCAACAGCGATTTGCGCCGCCGCCGCTTGATCAGGTCCTGCTGCATGCGCATCAGTTCGGCCGCATGGCTGGTTTCGGCCCGCACCTCGGTTGACGGCACCTGAATCGGCTTGACCGTCTGGGGCAGGCGGACGCCATCGCCCTGCACGGCTGTCAGCGCGGTTGACGGGGCCTTGGGTGCTGTCGCTGGCGCGGCCTCACTTTCCACCACGTCAACGACCGCATTCTTGCCAAATGGGTTCAACCCCGCCGCACGCAACAGCCGCACCGCATCAAAATCCGATGTGGCGGGCAGGCCGTGCAACTGCGCCATGCGCCGGGCCAACCGCAACTGCCGCCCGGTCAGACCTTCGCGGCGGATGGCGTCAATCTCGGTGTCGGGCGCCCCGGCCGCCCCGGCCGCCTTGGCAGCCGTCGGAAAAGGCGTGGTTCCAAAGCCGTCATCCGGCTGTTCGAACAGCGATTCCGGTGCGGCCTGCGCCGGTGCGGGAACGGCCACTGGTTCAGGCGCACGGATGCGAAAGCGGTTCGCTTTAAGCATGGTAGTCATACAGGCGTTTCGCTTCTTCGAGGGTTTCGAACATGTAGATCTGCCCGTTGTGCAGCACGGCGGCGGACCGCGCGAATTTTTCCAGGGTGCCGGCCTGATGCGAGACAATGACCACTGTGGCATTCTGCAGACGTTCCCGCAGGATCACACCGGCGCGGCGGTTGAATTCCACATCTGTCGTATGCGGCATGCCTTCGTCGATCAGGTAGTAGTCGAATTCAAGCGCCAGCATCAGCGAAAACGAAAAGCGCGCGCGCATGCCCTGGCTGTAGGTGCCGACAGGCATGTCAAAATAATCGCCGATCCCGGCCATCCAACGGCAAAAGGTTTCGACATAATCGGGATCAAGGTCGTAAAGCCGTGCGATGTAGCGGGCATTTTCGGTGGCCGTATGGCGGGTGACCAGCCCCCCCATGAAGCCAAGGGGAAACGAGATGCGGGCGTCGCGCAGAATGCGCCCCTCATCCGGTTTTTCCAGCCCGGCAATCATGTTGATGATGGTGGTCTTGCCGGCACCGTTGCGGGCCAGGATGCCAAGGGAATTGCCAGGCTCGATCTGAAAAGTCGCACGATCCAGGATCACCTTGCGGCCCCGGTTCGTGGCAAAAGACTTGCTGACCCCTTCGAACGCGATCATTCCATTTCCCGGTGACACCGGGCAAAGGCCCGGCGACATCATCCTTTTATGCGACCTTCGTTAACGCGGCGTTCGCAGATTTTCCACTGCCTTGCCATCACGATTGTCGGCGATTGTCCTTGCCCGGCCGTTGTGCCGGGTGTTTGGGGCCGATTTATGGCCAAGCGCGCAACAATTCCAGTGGCAACGCTGTGGCGGACTTAACCGCGTCGCCGGGCCAGCAACACGGCAAGCGGCGCGGCCAGCAGGCTAAGCGCGAGACCAAGGCGCGCGGCCTCGGCCGCAACACCGGGGGGCAGTGACCAGCCAAGCCCAAGCGCAGGGCCGGTAAAGGCTGCGGCCATCAGTGGCAGCAGCAGCACAAGGTCGCCTCGGGTGATCGCCATCAGGGGCCCGCTGCTGCCAAAGCGTTGCAGCGCCATGGCGGCAAGCCAGACGCCTGCGGGTTTGCCCAGCCACAGGGCCGCGATCATGGCCAAGGTCAGGCCGCCAAATGCGCCGGGGTCAACCGCGCCCGCGGTCAGGCCGAACAGGAACAGAATGCCGGTAACCGGCCAAAGCAGCAGATGTGCCAGCCGGTTCAGCGGATCATGCAGCAGTCCCTCAGCCTCGGCAAAAAGGCCAAAGCTGCGGTTGGCATGGGCAATGGCCGGCAAGACCGGCAACAGCCCGATCGCCCCCGGCAAGCCTGCGGCGACCACCCCGCACCAGGACAGGCTGCCCGCAATGACATAGGGCCAGATCGCATCCGCCCGCGCCTGCAGCCGCAGCCCCGCTTGCGGCAACAGCGGGCGCCCATAGCGCCACCACACGGCCAGTGCTGCAAAAAGCGGCAGCAACAGCCAAGCGGGCCGCAGGTCACTGATCGGGGCCAAAAGCCCGCCCAACGTCAGGGCCAGCAAAAGTTCGGCAATCGCGATCAGCAACAGCAGTTTCAGCGCAGGGTGCCCGCCGCCAAAAATCAGCCGCCCGAACAGATAGGCCAGCACGACATCGCCCCCAAGCGGCGCAGTCCAGCCCCAACTGCCTTCCAGATCCTGCGCAAGACCGAATATTGCGACAACGACGCCCCAGACCAGCACGGCACCTGCCATTCCCCCCAGCATAAGCATCATCGGACCGGCAATCTGCGCCCCTGCAAGTGGCCCGCGTTCCATGACCACCGCTTCCCACAACTCTTTGCCGATGATCGCGACAAACAGCGCCATCAGCGCCTCGGAGACCAGACTGGCGGGCGTCAAGAGCAGGCCCGGCGACAGCAGCCCTGACGGCAGATGGTCACCCAGAATGCGCCATTCGATCACATCGTAATAGCTGGCAGGCGAAAGGTTGACCCAAAAGGTCGCAGCGACTGCACCCGCCAGCAGGGCCATGGCAAACCGGTTGAGCGAAGGCGAGATGCGATACATCGGCAGGCAGGGGTGCAATCTGATGGGAAAACAGCGATACAGCAGCGCTAGCCTGCTTGTCGCAGCGCCGCAAGGGACAGCCAGACCGCCGACGCGCACCAGGCGGCAGGTGTGGCGGGGGTGCCGATGCCGCTGCGGGCGACGCTTGCCAGCCGGTCGTCCGGCCTTCTGGTGCATGATCTGTGCATCGGGGCTGGCGTTGATTCTGCCGCAAAGGTTGAAGCGGCGGTGGCCCGGCGGTATGGGCAACTGGGCAGGGGCAGGCAGGGCAGGGGCAGGCAGCATGACGGCATTGGATCAGGCCTATCAGGCCATGGCGGCAGCGGCCGCAGATGATGATGCGCCGCGCCTGCGCTATTATGCCTGCCTTGCGGATGGCGAGATGATCCTGATGCTGGATGAAACCGCCCCCGAAGACACGATCACCCCGCGAATCTTCAGCCTTGAATCCGGCGATGTGGTGCTGATCTTCGACAGTGAAGAGAAACTGGCCGCGTTCAGCCCCGCTTCGGTGCCCTATGCCGCCTTGCCCGGCCGGGTTGTCGCCCAGCAACTTGCCGGACGCGGGATCGGCCTTGCGGTCAACATGGGGGCGCCCTCGATGATGCTGTTTCCGCCGGATGCCGTTGATTGGCTGGCCGAGGTGCTGCAGGCAACCCCGACAGAAACCGCCGGGCAGCCCGTGGCCTTTCACGCGCCCGACCGGCTGCCACAGGCCCTGCTGCAGGCGTTGCAGGATAAGCTGGGCCGTTCTGGTGGCCTTGCAGCGGCGGCCTTGCTGGCCGGGGTGGGGTATGCAGGCGGACGGCGCGGGCATCTGCTGGCCTTGCTTGATGCGGCACCCGATGCGCAGGGCAAGCTGGCCCGCGCGGCCAGCGAGGCCCTGATTTTTTCGGGTGTTGAGGCGGGCGAAATGGATGTCGTGTTCCTTGCCAGCGATGCGCCAGTTGCCACGGCGATGGCCCGTGTGGCCCTGCGCCTTGATCTGACGCCGGTTGCAACCGCGGCAAAAGAACCGCCCGCACCACCCGGTACAAACCCGGAAAAGCCGCCGATCCTGCGCTGATTGCGGGCGGCAATTGTGGGGTATAATGATACCTAATTCATAAGCATATGAAAATAAACAACAAAAACTGAATTACCGCGCTTGACTGTCGCGGGGCGATGCCGGATAAGCCGCCATCCAAGTTCCAGGGCCAGCGCGGCCCCTCATCTGCATGGACCCGAACCAATGAAAACCTTTACCGCTACTCCGGCGGACATCAGCAAGAAATGGATCCTGATCGACGCCGAAGGCATCGTTCTGGGCCGCCTTGCCACGATCGTCGCCAATATCCTGCGCGGCAAGAACAAGCCGACCTTCACCCCCCACATGGACATGGGCGACAATGTCATCGTCATCAACGCCGACAAGGTGCAGATGACGGGCAACAAGCGCAACGACAAGGTCTATTACTGGCACACCGGGCACCCCGGCGGCATCAAGCAGCGCACCGCGCGGCAGGTGCTGGAAGGGGCGCACCCCGAGCGTGTGGTCGAGAAAGCTGTCGAGCGGATGATTACCCGCAACCGTCTGGGCCGCGTCCAGATGGCAAACCTGCGGGTTTACGCCGGTGCCGCCCACCCGCATGAAGCCCAGCAGCCCACCGTTCTCGACGTTGCGTCGATGAACCCGAAGAACACCCGGAGCGCGTAATCATGGCCGATATCAAATCCCTTGATGATCTGAAGGCCGCCGTGGGCGGTGCGACGCCTGCCGCAGCACCGGCTGCCGTTGTGCGCACCCCTGTGCGGGACAAGCAGGGCCGCGCCTATGCAACGGGCAAGCGCAAGAATGCGATTGCCCGCGTGTGGATCAAGCCGGGTTCCGGCAAGGTCGTGGTCAATGGCAAGACGATGGCAGAGTATTTCGCGCGTCCCGTGCTGCAGATGATCCTGCGCCAGCCCTTTACCGTGGCCAATGTCGAAGGCCAGTTTGATGTGATGGCAACCGTCGTCGGCGGTGGTCTGTCAGGGCAGGCCGGTGCGGTGAAGCATGGCGTGTCCAAGGCGCTGCAACTGTATGAACCGTCCTTGCGCGCAGCGTTGAAGGCCGCTGGCTTCCTGACGCGCGACAGCCGTGTGGTGGAACGCAAGAAGTACGGCAAGGCCAAGGCCCGCAAGAGCTTCCAATTCTCCAAGCGCTAATGGGTGCGGGGCGTGCTTGCACGCCCCCTTTTGCCAAAAATGTCAAAGGCCCGCAGGATGTTGCGGGCCTTTCTTCATTCTGGGCGGCAGGTGCGGTTAGTCTTGCCAGAACGGCTTGGCACATTCCTGTGCGACCGTCGTCCGGTCCAGCCCGATATCGCGCAGCATGTGATCATCCAGCCGGGAAAGGCTGCGGCGGTTGCGCTGGCGCGTGGCCCACTGCACCAGGGTTTGCAGAACCGTCGTCGCCTGCGTCGGGGCGGCGGCCCGGCTGC
>JALOSO010000288.1 GCA_025458385.1 Paracoccaceae bacterium
TGACGAAACCCCGGAACAGGCCCGCGCATCCGAAGCCGAACTTTCGCGCCCCGACCGGGAAGAGCTGCAGACAGCCCTGAAATGGTTCGGCTTTTATGCAGGCGGCATTGACGGCGCCTTTGGCCGTGGCACACGCGCCTCGATGGCGGATTGGCAAGTGGCCAATGGCTATGAGGCGACGGGCATCCTGACCACGTTTCAGCGCACCACGCTGGTGGCAAATTACCGGGCCGACCTTGCCACCTTCGGCTTTGCCGAAGTGGTGGAATCACAGGCAGGCATCACCGTGACGCTGCCCTTGGGCCTTGTGACATTTGACCATTACGAACCGCCCTTCGTGCATTTTTCGCCCAAGGACGGGTCGGACCTGCGTGTTGTGCTGATCAGCCAGCCGGGCGATCAGGCGGCGTTGTTCGGGCTGTATGACATTCTTCAGACGCTGGAAATCATGCCTGCCGAAGGAGAGCGCAACCGGGGTGAGCGGTCATTCACCATCAACGGGGCCGACGCGACGGTCGCAAGTACCGCCTATGCCGAGATCAGCCGCGGTCTGATCAAGGGCTATATCGTGACATGGAACCCGGCGCAGGACAGCGGGATTGACCGCATCCTGCCGGTGATCCAGGACAGTTTTCGCGCCGTGGGCGACACGGCGCTTGATCCGGGCATGGTCGTGATGGATGCCGGCACACGCGCGGGCCTTTTGTCGGGGCTGGAGGTGCGCCGCCCGCTGTTTTCACGCTCGGGCTTTTTTGTCACGGAAGACGGGGTGGTCGTCACAACCACGGCGGCCGTGGCCCAATGCGGGCGCATCACGATCGAGCGGGATGTCGAAATGACCGTTGCGGCGACCGATGCCGCAAGCGGCGTGGCCATCCTGCGCCCGAAATCCGCGCTGGCGGCACCGGCCGTGGCGGGGTTGCAACTGACGCCAGACCGGATCGGGGCCGAGGTGGCCGTGGCGGGTTATTCCTATGAAGACCGGCTTTCAGCCCCGGTGCTTACCTTTGGCGGGCTGGAGGCGCTGGAAGGATTGAACGGCGAAAGCGGGATCAAACGGCTGGCGATCACGGCCCTTGCAGGGGATGCCGGTGGGCCGGTGCTGGATGGAACGGGCGCTGTTCTGGGCCTGCTGCAGCCCGCCCCGGATGCCGCAACCCGGCAATTGCCGCCCGATGTGGCCTATGCGACCGCAGCGGATGTGATCGCAACTTTGCTTGGGGCCAACGGTGTTGCCGTGACGGCTGCAACCCCTGCAGGCGCGCTGCCACCCGAAGACCTGTCGCGCCGGGCCCTTGCAATGACGGTGCTGGTATCCTGCTGGGAATAGGCGCAGGCCGCCGCCGTCAGCGTTGCCAGAACCGCGGCAGCATCAGCACGAAAAACGCAAGCATCCCCAACCGCCCAAGCAGCATGTTGGCAATCATCACCCATTTCGCAGCCGTGGGATAATCGACGAACGTGCCGGTTGGCAACACGAGGGGCCCGAACCCATAGCCAATATTGCCGATCGACGTCCAGACACCAAAGAACGCGCTTTCCAGATCGACACCTGTCAGCACCACGGCAACCGTACTTAGCCCGATGACCAGGATGAAACCGGTGATGAACATGATGACCGAGCTCATCACGTCATCGGTCACCACGCGCCCGTCATAGCGGACAGGGTCCATCCTGTCGGGCATGGTGATGCCGCGCACATGCTGGCGCAGCGCGGCAAAGGCAATCTGCACGCGGAACACGTTCAACCCGGCCGCACTCGACCCCGAACATGCCCCGAAAATGCCGATCAACACCGCGACCGGCACCATAAAGCCGCCCCAGGTGGAAAAATCGCCCACGCCAAAGCCGGTGCTCGACTGGATCGAGATCAGGTTGAACGTGGCATAGCGCAAGACCACTTCGAACGGCTGGTCGGATGTCAGCCAGCGCCACAGCGTGACCGTGGCAATCGCCGTGGCCAGGATGCGCAGATAGGCGCGCACCTGCACATCGCGCCACAGGGGGGTGAAAGACCCGTTCACGGCCTGCACGAAACGGATATAGGGCAGGCTGCCCAGCACCATGAACAAGGCCGCGGCATAGGTGATCGCCGCACTCTCGAACTTGTTGAACGACAGGTCGGATGATGAAAATCCCCCGGTCGCAATGGTGGCAAAGCCATGGGCAATCGCATCCAGCGCCGCCATGCCCAACATGCCATAGACCGCGACGCAGGCGAGTGTCAGCAGGACATAGATCAGCACCAGTTGCCCGGCGATATCCGTCGCGCGGGGCAGGATCTTGCCAAAGGTATCAAAACCCTCGGTGCGGAAAAACTGCATGCCGCCGACGCGCATTACCGGCAGGAAGATCATCGCGACAAAGGCAATGCCCAGCCCGCCAAGCGCATTCAGCATGGCGCGCCACAGGATCAGGCCGGGGGGGGCCGCATCCAGACCCACAATCACCGAAGCCCCGGTTGTCGTGATGCCTGACACCGCCTCGAAATACGCATCGGTCAGTGACAGGCCGGGTGCGCCGGTCATGAAGGGGATAGCCCCGAACAGCGGGATCACCGTCCAGATCGCGGCTGTCAGCAGAATGAGCAGGCAGACGAGCACCTTGTCGAGCGTGGGAAGGCTCATGACGAACTCCCAGAGGGTGTCGATTCGTTCACGTTCACTTGGCGCGCGCGATACCGCTTCACGGCACGCCAACAGAGCAGCAAGAAAACGCACGCGCCGGCAACGTACGCGAGGACGCGCCACCAGAAACGACCAGATTCTTCCGTTCCGGGCAAATAGTACGCGGGTTTACCGTTATCCGGCAGGAAGCTCCCGTCGGGCTGAATCTTGCCGGAGAACCCGCCGGTCACGTCGTGGAGGACCTTCCCGTAGGTGAATACGATGTTGTAGCGCAAGTGCCCACTATCGAAGAGACTCTTGCGTTCGTCTCGTGGCAAGGACGCGGCAAGCAGGAGGTTGATGTAACCGTGGCGCGGAGGACGGATCTGCTCGGTGGGATCGTCCAAGACTTTGCCGGTCGCGCCATCGCGGGTGCCATAGTCAGCCCCGCAAATTCCAACACCCCCCGGGCCACGGTGGGCTACGGCTGTGTAACCGATGCGCGGGGGCGGTTTGTGTTTCGCCGCGCAACAGGCTACACACACCAACAGACGCCCTTCCAACTCTCGGATGACCTGGGGCAGGCAGGCATCGCCGATTCTGCGTACCCGATTGACTTGGCGTGGGGAAATCTCCAACACGTCATCGCGGCTAGCGGGCGGGCCGCAGTCGACATTCGTGTCGTTGACATGCAGGGAGTGATGATCGAGCGATTCAGTGTCGAGGCACGATCTCAGAACACCTATGGAACTGTCACAAAGAGCGCAATTGCAAGCAACGGTTCCGCGCGAGTCGTTGGCCTTCCCACTGGTCGCGCAGCCCTACTCATAGTTCCTAACGCCCCTTGTCCGCCAATCTGGGGGGAGGTCATGGTTGCCCCTGATGGCGGTGGCGTCGCGAGCTTTATTGCGCGCAGGGCGGTTCGATTGGAGGGTATCGTGGAAGCCGCAGGTGCGCGGGAAAGTGCGATCACCGCATCAATTC
>JALOSO010000051.1 GCA_025458385.1 Paracoccaceae bacterium
ATCTTGCCGACGATGATCTTGGCATTGGCCGGGTTCTCCTCGAACCATTCCGCCAGCTTTTCGTTCACAAGGTTTTCGACCGCAGGCCGCACCTCGGACGACACCAGCTTGTCCTTCGTCTGGCTTGAAAACTTCGGGTCCGGCACCTTGACCGACAGCACACAAGTCAGCCCTTCGCGCGCGTCATCCCCCGTGAAATCCACCTTTTCCTTCTTCGCAATGCCTGATGACTGTGCGTAGGCGTTGATCGTGCGCGTCAATGCCCCACGAAAACCCGCCAGATGCGTGCCGCCATCGCGCTGCGGAATGTTGTTGGTAAACGGCAGCACCATCTCGTTATAGCTGTCATTCCACCACATGGCGACTTCGACGGTCATGCCGTTGCGTTCGCCGATCATGTAGATCGGGTCGGGCATGATGGAGGATTTGCTGCGGTCGAGATATTTCACGTATTCCCGCACGCCGCCTTCGTAGAACAACTCGGTCTGCAAGGGTTCTGCCGGGCGTTCATCAACAATGATGATCCGCACGCCGGAATTCAGAAACGCAAGCTCACGCAACCGGTTTTCCAGCGTCTTGAAGCTGTAGTCGAGGTTGGAAAACGTACCATCCGGAATGTTCGTCTTGGCCGATGCCAGAAAGCGCACCTCCGTGCCCTTCATGCCCGGCGCTGGCCCCACCTCATGCACATGCACCACGCAATCGCCATGTTCAAACCGCGCGCGGTATTCGGTGTCATTGCGCCAGACCGTCAGTTCCAGCCATTCCGACAGCGCGTTCACCACCGACACGCCCACACCATGCAGGCCACCCGAGACTTTGTAGGCGTTGCCGCCCTCATCCGTGTTGTTGAATTTGCCACCCGCATGCAGCTGGGTCATGATCACCTCGGCCGCCGAAACGCCCTCTTCCTGATGGATGTCCACCGGAATGCCACGGCCATTGTCGCGCACGGAAACCGAATTGTCGGCGTGGATTTTCACGGTGACAGCGGTGGCATGGCCCGCCAACGCCTCATCAATGCCGTTGTCGACAACCTCATACACCATATGGTGCAGGCCTGACCCGTCATCCGTATCGCCGATATACATGCCAGGGCGCTTGCGAACCGCCTCTAACCCCTTGAGAACCTTGATGGAATCTGCGCCGTAACTATCGGCATTCTTGGCGGCTTCGGCCATG
This sequence comes from Paracoccaceae bacterium, assembly GCA_025458385.1. Taxonomy (GTDB): domain Bacteria; phylum Pseudomonadota; class Alphaproteobacteria; order Rhodobacterales; family Rhodobacteraceae; genus JAAFHS01. The sequence continues at coordinate 1,183 of JALOSO010000051.1, forward strand.
CGTCGGGAACCCCTGCAATTGCACGCAACTTATAGCGTCTGGTGCAAGGATTGTCACGCCTTGGACACAAGATTTGGCGTCAGGTCAGCGCGATGATCAGCCCGACACCAATCAGCAGGATGCCCGAGATGATGTTGATCTGCCGCACACTTTCCGGCGAGGCAAGCAAGGCGCGCGCGCGGTCAATGGACAAGGCAAGCGCCAGATTTCCGACCATCGGCACCGCAGCAGAGATGGCAAGGATTGCCGCGATATCGATGCCATTCAGGCGAGACAGATCAAAGAACCCCGGCAACATGCCCATGTAGAACAGAATGGCCTTGGGATTGCCGATCACAACCGCCAGTCCTGTGACGAAGCCAGCCATCTTGCCGGGGCGGGTCAGGCGGCTGTCCGAAGACACCTCTCCCGATTTGCGCAGCAGCATCACGCCCATGATCACAAAGATGACGGCCGCTCCCCATTGCAGCGCATCCAGAAACCCGCCGTAAACCGACAGGATCCACGTCAGACCAAAGATCGCGGCCAAGGGCCAGAAACTGTCCCCGATCGCCACCCCCACGGCCAAAGGCCAGGCGCTACCGAACCCACCCGTCAACGTGCGCGCCGTCAAAGCCACCCAGACAGGGCCAGGCACAGCCCAAAGGGCGGCCATGCCGCCTGCGTATAACAACAGGTCCCAGATCGTGACGGTCATGCTTGTACCTGCGATTGCCCGTCTGCCTCGGACACCGTCACCAGATGCCCGCGCGCACCCAGGCTGTCAAACAGATCGGCCTCTGTCCCCGTCATGATCGCCTGCGCCCCAAGGGCGCAAATCTCGTCATACAGGGCCGCGCGGCGGGTGGCATCAAGGTGGGCCGCAACCTCATCCAGCAGGATCACCGGCGTGGCGCCCAGATCAGCGGTCAGCGCGCGGGCATTGGCCAGGATCAGGCTGATCAGCAACGCCTTCTGTTCGCCCGTGGAACACTGCGCGGCAGCAACGCCCTTGCTGCGGTAGGCGGCCGCCAGATCGGCACGATGCGGGCCGGCCAGGGTGCGGCCTGCGGCAAGGTCGCGCGCGCGGGTATGCGACCAATGCACGGGCAGGTCTTCCGGGGCAATCACCGGTTCATTCTCCGGGCCGGTCAGCGCCAGATCGGCAACAGGAAAGGCCGTCTCGGTGCCGCCCGCCTGTGCCTGCATCAGGCGGGTGATCGCATAACTGCGGTTTGCGTCGATATTCACGGCTGCCTCGGCCATCTGGCCTTCCAGAACCGTATACCAGCGTGCATCCGTCACCCCGTCTTTCAACAGGCGGTTGCGGTCACGCATGGCCTTTTCATAGGCCAGCACCACTTCGGCATGTTCCGGCGCGAAACTCAGCGTCATGCGGTCCAGAAACCGCCTGCGCCCCTCTGCCGCCTCGATCCACAGCCGGTCCATTGCCGGTACCAGCCAGACCATGCGCAACACCCGCCCCAGTGCGGCCTGCGTGGCCGCCTTGCCGTCAATCCGCACCGTGCGCGGCTGATCCGGTTCGGCAAATGTCTCGATCTCATGTGCAGCCGTCGCCCCTTCCATTTCGGCCCGCACTTTCCAGCCCAGCCCCTCGGGCCGCCGCATCAGATCCCCCGCCTCCGCCCGTCGCAAACCCCGCCCCGGCGATAACAGCGAAATCGCTTCCAGCACATTGGTCTTGCCCGCGCCATTCGCCCCGACAATGGCCACCGGCCGCCCGTCAAAGGCCAGCCGCGCCGCCTTGTGGCTGCGAAAGTAGGACAGGGTCAGATGGGTGATGGCAAAGCCCTTCACGCCAAGCCCTTTCAATGTCGAAAAAATATCCTCGGGGTCCGGGGGTGAAGCCCCCGGGGCTTGATCACACGCGCATCGGCATCACAACATAGACCGCCGAGGTATCATTCCCCTCGCGCATCAGTGTCGGATCACCCGAGGAATTGAACAGGAACACCGCATTTTCCCGGTCCACCTGACTGGCGATTTCCAGCAGGTATTTCGCGTTGAACCCGATCTCCAGCCGCTCGTCGCCATAGGCCACGGCCAGTTCTTCCTCTGCCGCACCACTGTCCGGCGCGTTCACCGAAAGCACCAGCCGGTCCTCATCCAAGGACAACTTCACCGCCCGGCTGCGTTCCGATGACACCGTCGCCACCCGGTCCACCGCCTTGGCAAACTCGGTCGCATCCACCTCCAGCCGGCGGGTGTTCCCCGTCGGGATGACCCGCGTGTAATCCGGGAAGGTTCCGTCGATCACCTTTGACGTCAAGGTGATCGCCGGCGTGGCAAAGCGCACTTTCGTCTCGGACACCGACACCGCGATTTCCGCCGAATCGTCATCCAGCAGCTTGCGCAGTTCGCCCACTGTCTTGCGCGGCACAATGACCCCGGCCATACCGCCCGCCCCCTCGGGCAGTGGCGCATCAATGCGCGCCAGCCGGTGCCCGTCGGTTGCCACGGCCCGCAGCATCTGCCCGCCATCGCCCTGCGCCACATGCAGATAGACCCCATTCAGATAATAGCGGGTCTCTTCCGTCGAAATGGCGAATTTCGCCTTGTCGAACAACCGCCGCAGCACCGGGGCCGGTGCCGTGAAATGCGTGGCATATTCGGACGTGGCCATGACCGGAAAATCCTCGCGCGGCAATGTAGCCAGACTAAAGGTTGACCGCCCCGCCGTGATCGTCAGCCGCCCCGTGCTCGGGTCTTCCGACAGCATCACCAGTGCGCCATCCGGCAGTTTGCGCACGATTTCATGCAGCATCACGGCACTGACCGTGGTCGCCCCCGGGCGTTCCACCATGGCTGGTGCACGATCGACCACCTCGATATCCAGATCGGTCGCGCGGAAACTGACCTGATTGCCTTCCGCCTCGATCAGCACATTGGCCAGAATGGGGATCGTGTTGCGCCGCTCCACCACCGATTGCGCCTGTCCAAGCGCCTTGAGCAGCGTTGCCCGTTCAATGCTGATTTTCATCTTGCGTCCCCCTGTCCGGCCCTGCCTTGCAGGGAGGCCGAACCTACCCGGTTTTTTCCGGTTCTCAAGCCTTTTTCAACGGAAATCGCCGCATCCTGGCGTATCAGCCCTGCAACTGACGCCGCAGCATCTGCAGGTCATCTGACAGCTGCGAATCCGTTGCCATCAACTCTTCGATGCGCCGGATCCCGTGCATGATTGTCGTATGATCGCGCCCACCAAACCGACGCCCGATTTCAGGCAGGCTGCGCGGCGTCATCTGTTTGGCAAGGTACATGGCGATCTGCCGTGGCCGCGCAATTGTGCGCAAACGCTTTGGCCCGACGATATCAGACAGCCGCACATTGTAATGTTCCGCGACCCGCCGCTGAATTTCCTCGATTGTCACCTTGCGGTCACTGGCGCGCAGGATGTCAGACAGGCAATCCTGCGTCAGTTCCATCGAGATCGGCCGCCCGACAAGGCTGGCAAAGGCGAAAAGCCGCGTCAGTGCCCCTTCCAGCACGCGGATATTCGTGGTGATCCGATGGGCCAGAAACTCCAGCACGCCATCCGCAATCTCAAGCCCACGATACTGCGCGCGATAGTATTCGGCCTTTTGCTGCAACACACCCAGACGCAATTCATAATCGGTCGGATGAATGTCGACGACAAGGCCGCATTGCAGACGGCTTTTGATCCGTTCTTCCAGATCCTTGATCTCGCTGGGCGCACGATCGGCCGAAATGACGATCTGCTTGTTCTGGTCGACCAGCGCGTTAAAGGTGTGAAAGAATTCCTCCTGCGTGCTGTCCTTGCCTGCGATGAACTGCACATCATCGACCATCAGCACATCGACCGAACGGAACTGGCTTTTGAAATCCATCACAGACCGGTCGCGCAGCGATTGCACGAAGCGGTACATGAACTGCTCGGCCGACAGGTAAAGCACCCGCAACTCGGGCTGGCGCGCCTGCAATTCATGCGCAATGGCATGCATCAGGTGCGTTTTGCCCAGGCCCACGCCGCCATACAGGAACAAGGGATTGAAACTGACCGGCCCGCCTTCGGCCACCCGCCGTGCCGCTGCATGGGCCAATTCATTCGACTTGCCCACAACGAACCGGTCAAAGGTATAGCGCATGTCGAGCGGCGCGCCGGGGGTTTCGTCCTCGGCCGCGCTGCGGGCACGAATGACCTTTGGCCCGGACGCCGCCTGCGCCTTGCGCGCGGGCGCCGCCATCACCGGTGCAGCGATTACGTTGAACTCCAGCCGCTCAACCGCCGCGCCATGTTTGCGCAGATGGCTTTGGATATGGTCGCCATAGTTGCGGTTGACCCAGTCACCGAAAAACGTCGTGGGCACATCAAACCGCGCTGTTCCGTCCTGCAACTGCGAAAAGGTCAGCGGTTCGATCCATGTGACGAAATTGTTCTTGCCAATCCGCTTCATCAGCTCGGCCTTCACGGCAACCCACGTCTCATGCGTCATTCTGTCAACCTGCCTGCATACGGCACGGGCCAGCGGCCTGTGCATGTCGTTATTCCAACGCACGATGCTATGGTTGGCCGGATGGCACCCTGCCACCTGACCCAGGACAAACAACAATGAACACAGCGCCACACGCGGCAACCATGTTCACAATCAGCCGATGGATGCGTCCCCGCAGACCACGCAAGCCGTTGATCAGGCAACAGTTTATGCTTTTCTTACGAACGGCTTGGCAGCTTGTTCGCAGTCGTCCTGTCGCCCAACCCCGTCATGTCCCCCATAACGAAGTGAATCGCTGCAGTGAAGCTAGCAAGCGCGCGACGGGTTCTGCAACTGATCTTACGCCTTGACAGCGATTTCCCCAAACCGAATCCTGACGACCGGGCATTTGCGCCACGCGGCCTGCCAAGCCCTGCCTTCAATGCAAAATCGCGCCCCGTCGGGACGCGATTTGTGGTCAGCACAGGGTCTGAAATCAGGCGGTGGCGCCGGTCGTCTTCACGCGCGACGCAAGACGCGACATTTTGCGCGCCACAGTGTTCTTGTGCAGGATGCCTTTCGAAACGCCGCGTGCAAGTTCGGGCTGTGCTGCCTTGAGGGCAGCCGTTGCTGCAGCCTGATCGCCCGAGGCAATCGCCTCTTCGACTTTGCGCAGGAAGGTGCGGATCCGCGAGCGGCGGGCCTTGTTCACGGCATAGCGGGCTTCAGACTGGCGCGCGCGCTTTTTGGACTGGGCAGTATTTGCCATGGGTGTCGTTTCCTTGGGTCAGTTACATGTCGATTGCGCAAAAGACCCCATCACCCGTTTGAACAACGGGAAACGATTCTTGCCTAAGCGGGCCCACGCGCATGTCAGCGGGGCTGTTAGGGGAAGTTTCGCGAAAAGGAAAGGGGAAATTGCCTATTTGTCGCGGAATTGCGGGGTGCGCTTTTCCAGAAAGGCCGCCATGCCCTCTTTCTGGTCCTCGGTGGCAAACAGCGCATGAAACAACCGGCGCTCAAACACCAGACCTTCGCGCAACGTGGTTTCCTGGGCGCGGTTCACGGCCTCTTTCACCGCCATTGCCGTAAGCGCCGACTTTTCGGCAATCTTCATCGCGGCCTTCATCGCCTCTTCGATCAGACTTTTCGCCGGCACCACGCGGCTGACAAGGCCGCAACGTTCAGCCTCGGCGGCATCCATGTTCCGTCCGGTCAGATGCATGTCCATCGACTTGGCCTTGCCCACGGCACGGGTCAGCCGCTGCGTGCCGCCAAGGCCCGCGACGATGCCAAGGTTGATCTCGGGCTGGCCGAATTTCGCGGTATCCGCCGCGATGATGAAATCGCAGGCCATCGCCAGTTCGCACCCGCCCCCAAGCGCATAGCCAGCGACCGCCGCGATGACCGGTTTGCGTACCCGCATGATCCGATCGCTCGCGTCGGACAGGGGATCATCGCCGAACATGTCGACAAAGGTCTTGTCGGCCATCTCGCGCACGTCGGCCCCGGCGGCAAAGGCCCGGTCTGACCCCGTCAACACGATGCAGCGCACCTTGTCGTTGCGGTCTGCCGCAGCCAGAGCATCGGCAAGTTCGGCCATCAGCCGTGCGTTCAGGGCATTCAGCGCATCAGGACGGTTCAGCCGGATCAGGGCCACGTAATCCTCGATCTCAACGATCAATGTGTCATAGGCCATGCGTGTGCTTCCTTGTTTCCCCGGTCGCGGTCTTTAGCAGCCCGGACCATCCGCGCCAAGATACCCCGCAGAGGGCGCCGTCATTGCTGGCATTGCGGGCAATGAAATGATGACCGGCCTGCTTGCACCAGCCGTTCGATCACGCCCGTGCATCCCGGTGTCACACAGGCCTGCCCGGCGCGGTCATAAACATGAAAACTGTGCTGGAAATAACCCAGTTCACCATCGGCCTGCCTGTAGTCGCGCAGCGATGATCCGCCTGCTGCAATCGCCTCGGCCAGCACCGCGCGGATCACCGGCACCAGGCTGCGCACGGCCGGCTGCGGCAAATCACCCGCGCGGCGTGCAGGCGCGATCCGGGCGCGAAACAGCACCTCGCACACATAGATGTTGCCAAGACCCGCCACGACATGCTGGTCAAGAAGCGCGGTCTTGATCGGCGTCCCCCGCCCGGCAAGCCGCGCCACCAGATAGTCTTCGTCAAAGGCATTGCCCAATGGCTCGGGCCCAAGCGCCGCCAGCAACGCATGCGCATCGGCCCCGGCGGTTTGCATCAGGTCCATCGCGCCAAAGCGGCGGGCATCGTTGAAGGTGATCCGCGCGCCATTCGCCATGTCCAGAACCACATGGTCATGCTTGGCCGGGGCCGGGTGACTGTGGTGAAACACCCCAAGCGGCGCACCTGATACCAGCATCCGCCCTGACATGCCCAGATGCAGCAGCAACGTCTCGCCCGATGAAAGATCCGCCAGAATGTACTTTGACCGCCGCCGCAGGCCAAGCACGCGCTGGCCGGTCAGGCGCGCGGCCATATCGGATGGAAAGGGCCAGCGCAGCCCGTCACGCCGCACATCGGCCTTGGCAATGACCTGATCCGTCATCACCGGGGCCAGGCCCCGCATCACGGTTTCAACTTCCGGAAGTTCCGGCATGGGTTCCCTTGTTCCGCTCCAGCGCCTGCCGCACCAGTGTCAGAAAACCGGGCATGCCGACAAGATGTTTCAGCACCTTCACCCGCCCGCCCCGGCGGAAGGCCAGCACGTAGTAATAGTTCTGGTCATCGTCGATGCCCATCAGATGCGTCCAGTCAAAACTGCGGCGCCAGAAGATGAACCGCGTCAGCACCATGCCATACCGGTCGACCTGCAATTCATAGGTCAGGATATCAAGCATCCCCACGGCAAGAAACGCACCCAGCCCAAGGGCCAGCGCGCCGTCCTGCCCCGTAAACCCGGCCCCGTGAAAGCCACCGCCCAGCAAAAGCGCAAGAATGACCCCGCTTAGCCCCAGCGAGATCACCCGCAAGCCCAGCGTTGTCCGCAGCACCTGCGCCCCGGCGCTGGCCCGTGCTGGCCCGTCCATGCCGATGCGGGCGATCAGGCCCAGATCCCCGGGCAGCGGCCCGGCCACACGGCCCAGCAAAGTTGTTCCGATGGCGCCTTCATCGGGGCTGCGCCGCAGCCGCACGATCAACCCGATCAGTTTCGGCACCAGCGCCAGCATGACCATTGCAACCGGCAATGCCACTGTCAGTATTTGTTCGTCCACCGGGGGCCTGCGTCTTTATGTGGTTTTCCTTGCAGCGTTCTATGTATATCCCGAAGGCGGCAACACTTGGGCGCAAACGTGATGAGTTCAGACACAGACAACACCACGCATTTCGGCTTTCAGACCGTGGCCGAAGGCGAAAAGGCCGGGCTTGTGCATGGCGTCTTTTCGCGCGTGGCGTCGAAATACGACGTGATGAACGACCTGATGTCAGGCGGCATCCACCGGTTGTGGAAGGACGCGATGATGGACTGGCTTGCGCCCCGGCCCGGCCAACGCCTGCTGGATGTCGCCGGTGGAACGGGGGATGTGGCGTTCCGCTTTCTTAAACGCGCGCCGGGAGCAATGGCCACCGTCTGCGACATGACCGAACCCATGTTGATCGAGGGCCGCAAGCGCGCCGAAGCTGACCGTCTTGCAGACCGGCTTGACTGGGTGGTGGGCGATGCGATGGCCCTGCCCTTTGCCGATGGCAGCTTTGATGTCTACACGATCAGCTTCGGCATCCGGAACGTCACACGCATTGCCGATGCCTTGGCCGAGGCTTACCGCGTGCTGCGCCCCGGCGGGCGCCTGATGGTGCTGGAGTTCAGCCGCATTCCCAACGATCTGTTGCAAAAGGCCTATGACCTTTATTCGTTCAATGTGATCCCTGTCATGGGGCAGGTGGTGACGGGGGATCGCGACAGCTATCAGTACCTTGTCGAAAGCATTCGTAAATTCCCAGATCAGGAAAGCTTTGCAACCATGATCCGTCAGGCCGGTTTCGCCCAGGTCAAGTATCGCAACATGACCATGGGCATCGCAGCCCTGCATTCGGGGTGGAAGGTCTGATCCTTGCGCGGCCCGCATAACATCATCCGCCTTGTGCGCACCCTTGCCACGCTGGAACGCACCGGCGCGATCGGCGTGGTGCTTGAGGCGTTTCACGCCCCGCCCCGTCTGCGCGCGGTGGCGCGTGTGCTGGGCTGGCCGTTCAAATGGCTGGGGCATCCGGGTGATCCGGCGCTTCCGCCTGCAACACGGGCACTGACGGCGCTTGGGCCGGCCTATATCAAATTCGGCCAGATCCTGTCGACACGCCCGGATGTGGTGGGCGAAGACCTGGCGCTGCAGCTGAAATACCTGCAGGATAAGCTGCCGCCGTTTTCCACGGATGTGGCCAAGACCATGATTGCGGCCGAACTGGACGTGCCGGTCGAAAAGGTGTTTTCCGCGTTTTCCGAACCTGTGGCCGCCGCCTCGATTGCACAGGTGCACCGGGCCCGGCTGGCCGAAGACGGGCGCGAGGTCGCCGTCAAGGTGCTGCGCCCCGGGATCGAGCGGGCCTTTCGCAAGGACATCGACGCCTTCTATTTCGCCGCCCGCGCCATCGAGTTTCTGGCCCCCGGTGCCCGGCGGTTGCGGCCGATGGACGTGATCACCCATTTTGACGGCGTAGTGCAGGGCGAGCTTGATTTCCGGCTGGAAAGCAGCGCAGCGGCCGAATTTGCCGCAAACACGGAAAAGGACGCAGGTTTTCAGGTGCCGCGCCCGATCTGGTATCTGTCGGGGCGGTCGGTGATGACGCTGGGTTGGGCCGAAGGCATCAGCCTTGCGGACAACGCCGCGATTGACGCAGCGGGACATGACAGGGCAGCCCTTGCCACGCGGGTGATGCAACTGTTCCTGAACCACGCCTTGCGCGATGGCTATTTCCACGCCGACATGCATCAGGGCAACCTGAAGGTGGCGGCGAACGGCGATATCATCGCCTATGATTTCGGCATCATGGGGCGGCTGGATGATTACACCCGGCGCGTCTATGCCGAAATTCTGTTCGGCTTTATCCGCAAGGATTATCGCCGGGTGGCCGAGGTGCATTTTGAGGCGGGCTATGTGCCGGCGGACCGCGATATCGATGAATTCGCGCGGGCCCTGCGTGCGGTGGGCGAGCCGATCTTTGGCATGGATGCCAGCCGCATTTCGATGGCGCGGCTGCTGGCCTATCTGTTCGAGGTGACAGAACGGTTCGGGATGGAGACTCGCACGGAACTGATCTTGCTGCAGCGCACGATGGTCGTGGTGGAAGGTGTGGCGCGCGGATTGGATCCGAACCTGAATATCTGGCAAGTGGCCCAGCCGATTGTCGAAAGCTATATCACCAAGAACATCGGGCCACGGGCGTTGCTGCGCGATCTTGCGCAGACAGCCCGGGTACTGGCGCGCTTCGGCCCGAAATTGCCGCGCATGGTCGAGGCCGCACTGATCGCACAAGCAGACAAGCCGCGCCCGCCGCCGCCACGCAAGGGCTGGTTCCGTCTGGGGTGGGTTGCCGGGGCTATGGTGCTGTTTGCCCTTGGTGTGCTGATCGGGCAGGCGATCTGACCCAGTCCCAAAGGGCGGCGGCGATGTTGCGCGAACTGCCCTCTCGCCAATCCGCGCCATTTCGGCTAAGCGCCAGCAGCATGGAAAACGCCCGCACCACAACCCGCGCCGGATTTGTTGCCCTGATCGGGGAACCCAATGCCGGCAAATCGACCTTGTTGAACCGGATGGTCGGGGCCAAGGTCAGCATCGTGACCCACAAGGTGCAGACAACCCGCACACGGATCCGCGGCATCGCGATGGCCGGCGATGCACAGATCGTGTTTGTCGATACGCCAGGGCTGTTTCGCCCGCGCCGCAGGCTGGACCGGGCCATGGTCAAGGCCGCCTGGGGCGGGGCCGCCGATGCCGATGTGATCGTGCTGCTGGTCGAAGCCCATCGCGGCCTGACCGAGGGCGTACAGGCCATCATCGACCGGATGCGTGACCAGATCCCCCAAGGGCAGCCCGTTGCGCTGGCCATCAACAAGATCGACCGGGTCAAGGCCGAGGTGCTGCTGGCCTTGGCGCAAAAGCTGAACGAGGCCTTTTCCTTTGTAGAAACCTTCATGATCTCGGCGGAAAAGGGCCATGGCGTGGAAAAGCTGCGCAACTGGCTGGCCGAAGTGCTGCCAACAGGGCCGTGGTTTTACCCGGAGGACCAGATCGCCGACCTGCCCTTGCGGATGATTGCCGCCGAGATGACCCGCGAAAAGCTGACACTGCGCCTGCACGAGGAGCTGCCGTATCAGCTGACGGTCGAAACCGAAAAATGGGAAGACAAGCCAGACGGATCGGCGCGGATTGACCAGGTGGTCTATGTCGCGCGTGACGGGCACAAGGGGATTGTGCTGGGCAATGGCGGCGAGACGATCAAGGCGGTCGGGCAAGCGGCCCGGGCCGAAATTGCGGCGTTTCTGGACAGGACGGTGCATCTGTTCCTGCAGGTAAAGGTGCGCCCGAACTGGCAGGAAGAAAAAGAGCGCTATTCCGAGATGGGCCTTGATTTCAAGGATGGGGATACGTGATCACCGACGGCAGAAGCGGGGGTTTCGGCCCGCCGCACCCCCGTGGGATGTTTCCGGACCAAAAATGACGGCAAGGGGCGCAAGGTGGCGGCGCGGCTGACAAGTGACATGTGGGTTTCGGCCTATCTGGCGCGGCTGCGGCTGGCGGCGATACCGGCCTATGTGCTGGCGCGCGGCGATGGGGCGGCGGGTGCGGTCATTGTCAAGGTGGCCACGCTGGATGGGCAGGCAGTGGCCTGGCAGCGCAGCTTTGATCTGATGGCGGATGTGCGGGTCTGGGTGGTGCTGGCCAAAGGCCCCGAAGCAGATGTGGACGCGGTACTGGCACGCCAGCGGACACGGGACCGGGATCTGTGGCTGATCGAGGTGGAAGACCGGGCCGGGCGCAGCCTGCTGGACGAAGACGGGCTGTCCGGCTGACGGATTTAGCGGGTCTGGCGCAGGCGGGCCTGTGCTTGCTTACCAATTCGAAAGATTCGGCTTCTAACCTGCGGGTCCGGTCTGCCGATCAGGGCGACCGGAATGGGTGAAATCCATGGCCGCGCAATTGCGATTCCTGTGCAAGACCTTTGTTGCGCTTTCCATCTGGGGCGCTATCGCAGGGTTGCCCGCACGGGCGATGGATCTGGCGACCGCCGTCATCTGCGAGGAAGCGGCCGCCGAAGCGGCCCGTGTGCATGACATCCCGCCTGATATTCTGCTGGGCCTGACACTGACGGAAACGGGCCGCAACCTTGGGGGCAGGCTGCGCCCCTGGCCCTGGGCGATCAACCATGCCGGGCA
>JALOSO010000289.1 GCA_025458385.1 Paracoccaceae bacterium
ATGCCGCTGCGGGTGACGGCGGAATATGAAAACTGGCGCCGGATCGAGGATCACGAAGGCGTCGGGGGCTGGGTCCATTATTCGCTGCTGTCCGGGTCACGTTCAGCCCTTGTGACCGTCGCCATGGCTGATTTCCGTGACGCCCCGGAAGATGACGCACGCGTGGCGTTTCAGGCCGAAGACGGGGTGGTCGGGCGCCTGCTTGAATGCAATGCCGACTGGTGCCGCATGAATGTTGACGGCAACCGGGCCTGGGTCCGCAAATCCGCGATCTGGGGTGTCGGGGCGGATGAGCTGGTCGATTGACGACGACCGCAGACTTGCGGCCCGGTGGCAGAATGCGCTAACCCCCCGCCCAACAACCGGGTAACCCCAGCGGGGCCAGAATGGCGGGCACGTCACATCAGCTGAACCTTTCGGCGGGCCTCGCCTCGGTCACCGTGGCCGTTGTGCTGGTGGCGCTGAAACTCTGGGCGCTTGCCGAAACCAGTGCCCTGTCTGTCGCCGTGTCGCTTGCCGACAGTGCGCTTGATCTGATGGTCTCGCTGGCGGCAATCGGTGCGATCATCTATGCCGCAAAACCCGCCGATGAAGATCACGCCTTTGGCCATAGCTCGGTCGAGGATCTGGCCTCGCTTGGTCAGGCCGTGTTCATCACGATTTCCGCCGGGGTGATCGGCGTGGCGGCTGTCATGCGCCTTTTTGCCCCGGTTCCCCCGCCCCTTGCCGCCGAAGGGCGTGGGATTGCCGTGATGGTCGTGGCCATCGCGCTGACCATCGGCCTTGTGCTGTGGCAGGGGCATGTTGCGCGCCGCACCGGCAGCCGCGTGGTCGCGGCAGACCGCCTGCATTACCTGGGCGATCTGGTGCCGGGCATCGGGGCCATCGTCTCGCTCTTGGCCTCGGGGCTGTTCGGGCTTTCGCATGTGGATTCCGTCGTGGCCCTTGCAACGGCGGCAATGCTTGGCTTTGGCGCCTTTCGCATTGGGCGCGGCGCATGGGATGCCTTGATGGACCGTGCTGCTGACCCGCAGGTCATTGCCGGGATCGGCGCCATTGCCCGCGATTGGCCCGGTGTGCGTGGGTTCCATGACCTTAAGACCCGGACCGCAGGCAGCCGCATTTTTGTGAATATCCATATCGAACTGGACGGTGACCAGACCCTGCGCGCCGCGCATGACATCGGTGCCGGGCTGCGGCGGGCCATCCTTGCGGCCTATCCGCAGGCCGATGTGATCGTGCACAAGGATGTGGCCAGAACCACGCCGGCAGATCCGGCCGGCGTAAGGCACAGCGCCTAGGTTTCAGCCCCTGATTGTGGTAATCGAAAGCATAGGTCGTGGGAAATTATTGGCCATTGCCTCGACAGTCACGGCATTGACACTACAGCTTATGCATTGATGACGATGGAAAATTTGCAATGTCCAATGAACGGCGCACTTACCGACGTGAAGGGGAAGAACGCCGGCGCGAGGCGCTGGTCAGCGCGGCGATTGACATTATCGCGCAAAGCGGACCCGAGGCCGCGACAGTGCGCGCCATTGCTGAACGGGCCGGGGTCACGCCGGGGCTGATCCGGCATTACTTTTCCAACAAGGACGAACTGACGCGCACGGCCTATGTGGCGATGATGGGGCAGATGGCAGCGGCCAACAAGGCGGCCATCGATGCCATCCCGGGCGACGCGGTCACGCGGGTGGCGGTCTGCGTGGTCAACTGGCTGCGCCCATCGGTGATGGAGCCGGGCGCACTGATTGCCTGGGCCGGGTTTGTGCCGGCGATCCGGTCTGACCTGGCCATGCGGCGGGCGCATTCAAGCACCTATCTGGCGTTCAGGGATCAGTGGGAAGGGCTGATTGCGGCCTTGCCGGGGCACAAGGATGCGGCGCAGATCACGGCGCTTGCCACGGCCTGCAATGCGCTGATTGACGGATTGTGGTTCGAAGGGTCTTTGCAGCGCGAAGCGCTTGATCCCGACATGCTTGCCGCGATTGGGCTTGACGGCATCGGTGCAATTCTGGGAGTGGACTTGCGCGCGGCCCTGCCCAAGGAGATGTAGATGCGTTTTGCCCCGGTGACGGAGCGTCTGGCCGGCCTCGGCGGGGCGAAATGGGCTGTGCATGCAGCGGCGCGCGCGCGCAAGGCTGCCGGGCACCCGGTGATCGAGCTGACCATCGGCGAGCCTGATGTGGCAACGCCGCCAGCCTTGCTGCAGGCTGCGGCCGACGCGATGATGGCCGGGCGCATGGGCTATTCCAACGGACAGGGGGAACCCGCGCTGGTTGCAGCGCTGGCGGCGCGGTATACGGCCCGGCGCGGCCGGGTGATTGCTCCGGACCAGATCATGGCCTTTCCCGGCACGCAGACCGTGCTTTACGCTGTGATGCAAACGCTGCTTGGGCCGGGGGATGAGGTTCTGGTCGGCGATCCGATGTATGCCACCTACGAAGGCATCATCGCCGCCACAGGCGCCCGCATGGTGCCAGTGCCGTTGCGCCCCGAGGCCGGGTTTCGCATGCAGGCGGCGGATGTGGCGGCGCGGATCACGCCAAAGGCGCGCGTTCTGTTTCTCAATACACCGCACAACCCCACGGGCGCGGTCTTGCGGGCGGCAGATCTGGCCGCCTTGGGCGCATTGGCCCAGGCCCATGATCTGTGGATCGTCTGCGACGAAGTGTATGAAGAGATGGTGTTTGACGGCGTGCCCTTCGCCTCGCCCTTGTCGGACGCCGCACTGGCCGAGCGGGTGATCGTCGCCTCATCCATCAGCAAATCGCATGCGGCACCCGGCTTTCGGTCGGGCTGGTGTGTTGGCCCCGCGGCCTTTACCGCCCGCGCGCTGCCCTTGTCGGAAACCATGCTGTTCGGCAATCAGCCTTTCATTGCCGATGCCACGGCCATGGCCGTGGCCGCCGCCTCGCCGGTTGCGCCCGGCATGGTTGAACGCTTTTCGCGCCGGTCGCGCCTGCTGGCGGCAACGCTGGCCGGTGTTCCGGGCCTTGCCGTTCATCAGCCAGAGGCCGGGATGTTTGCCCTGATCGACGTACGCGCGACCGGGCTGAGCGGACAGGACTTTGCCATGGCCCTGCTTGAGGCGACGGATGTCGCCGTCATGCCGGGCGAAAGTTTCGGGCAGGCGCTGTCGGGATGGCTGCGCCTGTCGCTGACCCAACCGGATGATCGGGTGGCCGAGGCAGCACGGCGCATCGCCGGGTTTGTCCAGACCCGGCTGGCGGCAGCATGACAACCGTCGGGCAGGCGCTGGTGGCCGGACTGGCGGCACGGGGGGTAAAGGTTGTCTTCGGCATTCCCGGTGTGCACACGGTCGAGCTGTATCGCGGCCTTGCCGGATCAGGCGTTCGGCATGTGACGATGCGGCATGAACAGGGCGCGGCCTTTGCGGCAGATGGCTACGCCCGTGCCACAGGGCAGCCGGGCGTTGCCTTTGTCATCACCGGGCCGGGGTTGCTGAACGCCTTGACGGCCATGGGGCAGGCACGGGCGGATTCCGTGCCGATGCTGGTGATTTCCGGCGTCAACCGGCGCGATTCGCTGGGACTGGGGCATGG
>JALOSO010000290.1 GCA_025458385.1 Paracoccaceae bacterium
GCATAGACAAGGATCATGCCCGATGCGGCAAGGGTCGGGTTGGTGGCCGTTTTCATGGCAAGGCTTTCTGCTGCAGTTGTGGCCCCGGCATAGCCTGCGAGCGCGCTGCAAGGCCAGCCCTGAATTGGCAATTGATGCCCCCACGCCCTTGGGCTAGGCTTTGCGCATGTTGACGATGTGCCCCGGCGGATGACCCTGACAGCTTTGAAACAGTATCAGCGGTTGGAATGCCCGGGTCTGTGGCTGGAAAGCCCCGAGGCACAGCGGCGTGACATCGTTGTCAGCATTGGGGAAACCTCGCTTGTGCTGCGCGATCCGCGCAATGAACAGGTGCTGGCGCATTGGTCGCTGCCGGCCGTGGTGCGCAGCAACCCGGGCCAGATGCCGGCCCTTTACACGCCGGGCCCCGATGCGACCGAGGCGCTTGAGCTGTCAGACCCGACGATGATTGCAGCGCTTGATACGGTTGCCCGTGCGATTGCCGCGGCGCGCCCGCAACCGGGCCGTCTGCGCGGGGCGATCTATGTCTTTATCGGCATTCTGGTCGGGGGCACGATCGTCAACTGGTTGCCGGGCGCGTTGCGCGGCCATACGGCGTCGGTGGCGCCGGCATCGGTGCGCGCGGAAATCGGTCAGATGGCGTTTGACGATATCACCCGGCTGACCGGCGCGCCCTGCACCGAACCGCAGGCGCAGGCGGCCTTGGCGGGCCTGTCGCAGCGCCTGTTCGGAGAGGCCGCACCGCCCATCGTGCTGGTGCTGCGCGACGGGCTGATCATTCCGAACCGGCTGCCCGGTGACATTGTGCTGGTGCCGCGCGCGTTGATCGAGGGCGAGGATGGCCCGCTTGCGCTGGCCGAGGCTGTGGCAACCCAGGGCGCGCGGGCGAACCAGGGGGATCCCTTGATGCCGATCTTGGCGCATGCGGGGCTGCGCGATACCTTTACGCTGCTGACAACCGGCGATCTGCCCCGCGACAGCCTGTCAGGCTATGGTGAGGTTTTCCTGCGCAGCATGCCGCCGGCAACGGCCGTGCCGGGGGTGCTGCCCGACCCGCTGATGCCGGATGCCGATTGGGTGGCGCTGCAGGCGATCTGCGATCTGTAAGGCGGGGCCGCAATCCGGGCCCCGGCAGGGTGGTGTGACACCGCAAGGGCGTTCGCACTAGCGGATGAAGGCATCCCCAAAGCCCGCACCGCGTGCGGCGTTCAGGGCGGATTGGGCCTCGGCCGTGCTGCCAAAGGGCCCGGCAAACACGATTGTCAGTGCCCGCCCGCCCTGGGTGATCCGTGACCGCGCGGCAGGCAGGCCAAGCGCCTGCAGCCGGGCCCCTGCCCCTGCGGCGTTTTCGGGCACGCCAAAGGTGCCGATCTGCACGTAAAGCGCGCCACGCGCCTGCGGCGCTGCGGCCACGGCGGCCGCCGGTTCGGTCTTGCTTGACGCTGTGACGCGGCCCTGTGGGGCCTCTGCGGCCTGCACCTCGGACACCAGCCGGGCCGGGGTTTCGCGGGTCCAGATCTGATCCTGGGCCGCCTGCCCTGCAGCGGTGCCCCGCGCGCGGTTCGGGTTCAGACGGTCATCATCCCACACAACGCGGTAGCCCGGTGGCGGTGTGACCGTGGCGCTGTCAACGCTGGCCACCGTCGTTGCGCGGCCTGCGCCCGAAGGTGTTGCGACATGGGTTGGCGCGTCATGTCCGCGCGCCGCAAATTGCGGTTCGGTCAGCGATGCGCCGACGCCAGACCCTGCCGGGTAAATCGGGGCGCGCGCGCCTTCGAGCGTGCCATCGCCGCGTGTGCACAAGACCGCCGTGCCGCCATTGGTCAGCTGTACCCGCACGGGAACCGGCGTGTTGGTAAAGCAGCCGATCCGCCGCCCGGTGCTGCCTGCTGCCGTGGTTGCCACGGCAACGGGGGGCTGCGCTGCCGCGACCGGGGCGGGCGCAGGGGGGGCCTGCCGGGCGATCCGGATAGGGGCCGGGGTGACCGCTGCAGCCGGGGCTGTGCGCGGAATGGCCGAGGCCACGGTTTCCAGCGGGGCGCCTGCAGGGCGTGGTGCCGTTGATGCGGCGGGTGCCGGGGCGGGCTGGGCTGGCGCTTCGGCCACGGCAACCGGTGCGGCGCGCGCGGCAAGGCTGGGCGGGTAACCGCACAGAACCCGGCGCGACCGGTCCAGCCTTGGGGCCCATGTCACGCGCCCGGCAACACCGGCCCGCAGAAAGACGCAACCACGGCTGTCAACATATTGCTGGCCCTGATAACTGGCGGGCGGCAGTTCGGCCGGGCCGCCGATACTTGCGATCGACTGCGCCTGTGCAGCCGTAATCCCCGATGAAACCGCCAGCACGGCAGCAAGCACAAACTTCGACAGCATCACTACCCCCAAGCAGTTCGGGAAATAATGGCTGATCATTGTTTCCGAGTAAAGGAGATAAGTCCCTTATTTTGTGCCAAACATGCGGTCACCCGCATCCCCTAGCCCGGGAACAATATATCCATGGTCATTCAGGTGGCTGTCTACTGCCGCTGTGACAATCGGCACATCGGGATGCGCCGCCTTCATACGGGCAATGCCCTCTGGCGCGGCCAGAAGGCACAGGAAGCGGATGTTTTTCGCACCCGCGGCCTTCAGCAGGTCAATCGCGGCAGCGCTGGAATTGCCCGTCGCCAGCATCGGGTCCACCACAATGGCCAGCCGGTCTTCCATATGATCCGGCAGCTTGCAGTAGTACTGCACGGGTTGCAGCGTTTCGGGGTCGCGATACAGGCCGACAAAGCCCACGCGCGCCGCCGGGATCAGTTCCAGAATGCCATCAAGCAGGCCATTACCGGCCCGCAGGATGCTGACCAGCGCCAGTTTCTTGCCCTCAATCGCGGGCGCGTCCATCGGCTCCAAGGGCGTTTCGATGCGCTTCAGGGTCATTGGCAGTTCGCGCGTGACTTCATAGGCGAGCAAAAGGCTGATCTCGCGCAGAAGCTTGCGGAACGACGCGGTCGAGGTGTCTTTCTCGCGCATCAGCGTCAGTTTGTGCTGCACCAAAGGATGGCTTACGACGGTCAGGTGATCAAGCATCATGGGCCCCCAGCAGTTTGGCAATACGCGCCTTGGTATCCGCGTCGCAGAAAGCCGCGTCAAGGGAGGTGCGCGCAATCCGCATGAACTGGCCCGCGTCCCAATCCAGCGCCTCGGCCAGACGGTCATATTCGCGGGCCATGGTGGTGTGAAAGAACGGCGGATCATCCGTGCTGATCGTCACCTTCACGCCGCGCCGGTCCAGTTCGGCGATGGGATGGGCGCGCCAATCCTTGTAGAGGCCAAGTGCGATGTTCGAACCGGGGCAGACCTCCAGCACGGTGCCGCGTTCGGCAAGCAGATCCACCAGCGCCAGATCCTCGATCGCGCGCACGCCGTGGCCGATGCGTTCGGGGTTCAGGTCGGTGAGGGCGGCGCGCACCGATTCCGGCCCGCCCCATTCACCGGCATGGGCGGTGATGCGCAGACCCGCTTCGCGCGCGGCGTCAAAGGCATAGGTGAAGTCCTTGGGCGCACCGATCTTCTCATCCCCGGC
>JALOSO010000291.1 GCA_025458385.1 Paracoccaceae bacterium
GAACTGCTGGCGGCCGGGTTGAAGGTGCGGGTGGCAGGCGGCACAGGGCCATTCACATGGATGGCGGATGGCGTGCCAGTGTCGGTGGCGACCGACGCGCGCGAGGCGATGCTCGCCCTGCCTGGGTCCGGGTTCGTGACCCTTAGCGTCATCGACGCCGAAGGGCGGTCAGCGCGGGCCACGGTGCGCATCCGGTCTTTGCTGACACGCTGATCTGCCGCGTTCTTTTGCGTGAAATTCACGGAAAACTCACGCCACGCCGGTTTGGGGATTGTTAGTTATTGGACATGACCAGAGGGCAACCAACGGTCATCAGGGCGCTGTCCAGGATCTGATCCCCTCAGCCTGGCGGCCCTGCACTTTGAACGGCACCGATAGAACGGCAGGATTTTACCCCCGTTTGATTTGACCCTGACCGCCCGCATTTTCGGGCAACCAGATCTGGCGCAGCCCCGGGGTGGGCACATGACATCCCCAATTCCGGGGCCCCGTGGGCTGCGCCAGGACCCGTGCGTGACCTGTGACGATGTGACTTTCTTCTTCCTCCCCCTGTTGACTGACCCCGGCCAGAAACCGGGGTCTTTTTTTGGGCGGCCGGGGCTGACTGGCAATGATCAGCCGATGTCGGGAAAGGGCAGCGACAGCAATTCGGCCCGGCGCAGCGTGCCCGCCGGATAACTGGGGTCATGGCGAATCAGGTCCAGCGAAAAGTCCGGCTCGATCTGTTTGAGATTGGCCATCGCCCGCAGCGCATTTTCCGGCTGGCCGCGCTTGAGGTACAAAAAGATCAGGTGACGCAACGGCGCGCGGAAATGCGGTGCGCGGGCGCGCGCGGCCTCAAAACAGCTGATTGCCGTTTCGTAATCGGCCATCTGGGTGGCCGCCAAGCCCTTGTGCATTTCCCACCAGTGCAGATAGCCCGATCGTGATGCAAAGCCCGCCCCGAAATCGGCGGCGGCGTAGGCTTCATCCGGGCGGTTCTGCCGCAGCAGTGAACCTGCCTGCGCGATATAGCCAAAAGCGTTCATCGGGTTAAGGTGAATGGCATCGCGGGCCAGTTTCGCCCCGGAATCAATGTTGTCATGCAACATGATCTCAACCTGCGACAGCAATGACAGCACCAGAGAATTCACGCCGTCCACCTCCATGGCCTTGCGGCTGAACAGGGCGGCCTCGTCCATCAGGCGATTGCGGTCTTTCTCGGTGCGTTCGACACCCATGAACTGCCGCAGGATCGCGCGCCAGGCATAGGCGCGGGCCGAAGGTACAATGGCCGTGGCATCGCGCAGCAGATCATCGGCAAAACGCAGTTGATGTTCCTGAAAGCTGAAGATCGCGCGCACCGCCCGGGCCATCATCGCCTCGGCGCGCAGCGGGCCAGGATCATCGCCCACAACCCGCGGCATCGCGTTGATTGCGGCCTCGGCAGCCTCAAAGATCACGGCGGGCAGATGGCCCTGCAGCACGTCGGTTGCAGTTTCAATGGCAGAATTGGCCTGCCGCGACCAAAGCACCTGCCCTGTTCGCGATGATTCGAGCGTGGTGACAAAATGCAGCCTGTCCCGCGATTCTGATGCACCGACCGTCAGGATCAGGCCGCGTTCGCGTGGCCCGATCTGGGTATGAGTCTCGCTTTCGGCAAAGATGTCGACGTTGATGAAATCGGACACCAGCTTGCTGATCGATTCGGCCATCGCCGATGAAACAAAGCCTGTTTGCGCCGTTCCCGCCATGGCCGTGCGTATGACAAGCGGAATCGCGGGCGCATCAGGAAGCCACCCCGAGGCGGTGATGGGGGCCGTGCCCGACAGGCGGGCGCGCTGATCGGTCAGCCAGGCGGTAAAGGCGGCATCGCGCAGATGCACGTCCTGCATCAGATCATAGCCTGCCTCAAGGGCGTGCCGCGCGCCTTCGGGGTCTTTCTCAAGATCGGTTTCCAGGGGGGCAAGCGTGATGTTTGTCCGGTCCGCCCGCAGCGCAGAGGCCGCCGGGCCAAGGGCGGTGCGCAGTTCCATCAAGACCTGCCGCAGGCTGTTCGAGGCCTGTTCAGGGCTGCGGTCCGACCAAAGCTTTTGCTCGATCCAGCGCCGCGGGCGGCTGCGATCGGGGGTCAGGGCCAGCAAGCCGACCAAGGCACGCGCCTTTTGCCCGCCGGGCGTGCAATCGGCGCCGCCCGCATCGCGCAGGCAAAGATTCCCCATCAGTTGCACGAAAAGTGCGGGCGGCAAGCCAAGCTCCTTTGCTGGAAAAAGCCGATGACCTTAGGTCAGCTATAACGAATTCGGTCGCGCGCGGCAAATTCCGTTAATTCCGCGTAAATCGCCGAAAAGCCGGGCAAAACCGCTTTGCGTTTGTGTGGGTTGCGCGCAGTCTTGCGCCAACAGACCAAGAGTGGAGATCGGAAATGGCGTTAAGCGGGGCACATGGCGCACATGGGGCGCACGGCGCACACGGGGCACATGGGGCGCATGGGGCCCACGGTGCACATGGCGCGCACGGGGCACACGGCGCGCACGGGGCGCATGGCGGCGGTGGGGGCAATCCGATGCTGGCCGGGGCGATGACGCTGTCGGCGGAAGGGATCCTTGGGTACTGGAACGGCGTGCTGACGCCACCGTTTCAGGGCTGGCCCGGGGGCTGGACCAGTTTTGCGCGGCTGCAGGGTGATGCGCGGATGGCTGTGCTGCAGCATGATCTGGCGCCGCTGTTCCGCGTGGGGGCCTCGGGGGCCGTCGCCGGGGCCTATGAGGTGACGCTGTCGGGTCTTGGGCCGCTCTTGACGCTGACACCACCAACGCCCGTGCACCTGGCGGCGCAGATGCCGCATGTCCGGGCCGCCGCCGACCTGCGGGCAGACCGGCTGGCCGAGATCATGGTGCAGATGGGTGACATGCTGTCCTTCTACGCAGCACATTTCCGTCTGCACCCGGATGCGCGCAAATGGACGCTTGTGTTTCTGGGCGCGGTTTATGAGGCGATCCTGATCCCGGAAATGCGGTTGAAATTTCATTGCAGCCTGCCGCGGCCCTATGATTTTTCGTCCATGGTTCAGCCGATCATCGGCACGCCGTCGCACAGCACCTATCCCAGCGGTCATGCGACCGAGGCCTTTGCCTTTGCGGCGGTTCTGTGCGGGTTACGCCATTTGGCGGCGGGGGCGGCCGATCCTGTAAGTGCCGTCCTTGCTGATCTGGCAGCCTATACCGGATCCTCGACACCCGAAATGCTGCCCTTCCTGCTTGCCGCGCGAATTGCTGACAACCGCACGGTTGCGGGCGTGCACTTCCCGGTTGATTCAGCACATGGCGCGCTGTTGGGGCTGACGACAGGGCTGGCGGTTCTGGCGGCCTGTCTTGGGGGGCCGAACGGGGTGCCGACGAAGATGCCGGTCTGGCAGGCCGACGGGGCCAACTGGGCCAGCGATTTCTCGCTTGACGGGTTCGTGGCGGCCTTGCCCGGCTGGAACACCGGGGGCAGCGTCACGCTTCCGGTGGCCCCGGCGGGCAGCGTTTTGCAGACCTTGCTGGTTGAAGTCATGAAGGAATGGACCTGACCTGACCTGACCGCCCGGCCAAGGGCGGTTTGCCTGACACAAGGCCCGTGGCAGGGAATGCCGCGGGCCTTTTTGCCGTTCCGCCGGCCAGTGCCCCAGACCGGGCGCAGCGACGGGGTGCCTGTCAGGCAACCACCGTGCCCTTGCCCAATTGGGCATCTGCCACCGGCGCCGGCGCCGTGCCCAGAACCAGTGCAATCTCGGCCGGATCATGCGGGGTATTGGGCACGGGTTGCGCTGCAAGATTGCCGTTCATGGCCA
>JALOSO010000052.1 GCA_025458385.1 Paracoccaceae bacterium
GGGGCCGAAAATGCTGCTGGTTGAAGGTCTGCGCGCCCGCTATGGGCGGATCGAAGTGCTGCACGGCATCGACCTTGCGGTGAACTCGGGCGAGATCGTTACCGTGATCGGGGCGAATGGGGCGGGGAAAACCACGCTGTTGCGCTGCCTGTCGGGCGTGCATCCGGCATCGGGCGGGAGCATCACCTTTCGCGGTAACACGCTGTCTGGCCTCCCGGCCTGGCGCCGCGTCGGTCGCGGTCTGTCGCAATCGCCCGAGGGGCGGCAGATTTTCACCAACCTGACGGTCGAGGAAAACCTGCGTCTTGGCGCCTATCTTTTCGCCGATGACCGGGTCGAGAAGGACATGGAAGACGCCTTCCAGATGTTCCCGATCCTGAAGCAAAAGCGCAATCTGGCGGCAGGGGGATTGTCGGGTGGCCAGCAGCAGATGCTGGCCATCGCCCGCGCGCTGATGGGGCGGCCGTCCTGCCTGCTTCTGGACGAGCCGTCGATGGGCCTTGCCCCGATCATCGTGGCGCAGATCTTTGATGTGGTGAAAGGGTTGAAGGCGCTGGATGTGACCGTGCTTTTGGTGGAGCAGAACGCCTATGGCGCGCTCAAGATCGCGGATCGGGGCTATGTGATGGAAACGGGGCGGATCACGATGGACGGACCCGCGGCCGAGCTGATCGCCGACCCGCGCATCCGCGAAGCCTATCTGGGGATTTGAGATGACTGTCAGCATCGACCGCGACGGCGAGGTGGCCATCGTCACCGTGGACAACCCGCCCGTGAATGCGCTGGGCCAGAGCCTGCGACAGGCGGTGTGGGATGCTGTCGGCACGCTGGACGCCGACCCCGCCATCCGCGCTGTGGTGCTGATCTGCGCAGGCCGCACCTTCATCGCCGGGGCCGACGTGACCGAATTCGGCAAGCCGCCGGTGCCGCCACACTTGCCCGATCTGGTGGACCGGCTGGAACAGGCGGGCAAGCCCTGGGTGGCCGCCATCCACGGCTCTGCCCTTGGTGGCGGATTCGAGGTCGCAATGGGCTGCCGCTTCCGCGTGGCACTGGACGCGGCCTCCGTCGGGCTGCCTGAAGTCACCCTCGGCATCGTGCCCGGGGCCTCGGGAACCGTCCGCACCCCGCGCCTTGCCGGGGTGGAAGCGGCCGTCGATCTGGTCACCACCGGCCGCCCGGTCAAGGCGGCCCGCGCCCTGTCGCTGGGCTTGGTCGATGCCGTCGTCACCGGCGACCTGCGCGTCGAAGCCGTGGCCTTCGCCCGCAAGGCCCTGACCCAACCCCTGCCGCAGCAGATCTCGGCCCGCCCCGTCACCTCGCCCGATCCGGCCTGGTGGGACGAGCAGAAGAAGGCCATCACCAAGCGCGCCAAGGGCGAAGTTGCACCCCTGCGCGCGCTGGACTGCCTGCGCGTTGCTGCTGAGGCGCCCTTTGCCGAGGCGATGGCCCATGAACGCGCGACGTTCCTTGAGCTGCGCGCCTCGGATCAGGCCGCAGCCCTGCGCCACATGTTCTTTGCTGAACGTGGTGCGACTAAGCCCGCGCATCTGGCCGAGGTCACGCCACGCCACATCCGATCGGCCGCCGTGATCGGCGGCGGCACGATGGGCGCAGGGATTGCCGCCGCGCTGCGCGATGCGGGCCTGCCTATCATCCTGATCGAACGCGACGCCGACGCCGTGCAGCGGGCGCGCGTGAACCTGGACAACATCTTTGACGGCGCGGTGAAACGCGGCAAGCTGACCGAGGCGCAGGCGCAGGCCCGCATCGATGGCGTGACCATGGGCAGCGATTACGCGCGTCTTGCCGATACCGATCTGGTGATCGAGGCGGTGTTCGAAGACCTTGCCGTCAAGCGCGCTGTCTTTGCCGAACTTGGCCAGACCTGCCGCGCCGATGCGATCCTTGCGACCAACACATCCTATATTGACCCCCGCCTGATTGCGCAGGGCCTGCCTCACCCCGACCGTTTCATCGGCCTGCACTTTTTCAGCCCGGCCAATGTGATGAAACTGCTGGAGATCGTGCCGACCCCCACGACCTCGCCAGAGACGCTTGCCACCGGTTTTGCGTTGGCCCGGCAACTGGCCAAGATCCCGGTGCAGGCGGGCATCTGCGACGGTTTCATCGGCAACCGCATCCTCAAACGCTATCGCGCCGAGGCCGAAGCCTTGGTCCGGCAGGGCACCCCCATCGCCGCAATTGACGCGGCCATGCGCGGCTATGGTTTTGCCATGGGGCCGTTCGAGGCGCAGGACCTGGGTGGCCTTGACATCGCCTTCCTGCAACGCGAAGGCGCGCGCGCCGCAGGTCAGGATGTGCCGGAAACCTTGGGCGATATCCTTGTTCGTGCTGGCCGAAAGGGTCAGAAAACCGGCGGCGGCTGGTATGACTATCGACCGGGCGACAGGTCGCCACAGCCTTCGCAGGCGGTTGCCAGTCTGTTGGCTGGACGGGTTTCCGACAGCTCTGGCCTGCCTTTTGACCAGATCGCCAACGTCTTGGTCACTGCGATGGCGGCCGAGGGGCATGCCATTCTGACGGAAGGCATTGCGCGGTGCGCATCCGACATCGACCTTGTGAAGGTGCATGGCTACGGTTTCCCGCGGTGGCGCGGCGGGCCGATGTTTGCCACCCGGTAAAGTCAGTCTGCATCTTGCGGGATGGCCCCCGGACAGGCCTGTTTCAGGGGGCCGCGCCCTTTGCTGACGGATAGAGGGGCAGGCGCGCGGACAGGCAGGTGCCCGATGATGAGGACGAAATCGAAAAGCTGCTGCCCGATTGCACCATCCGCTGGTGCAGATTTTGCAGCCCGTTTCCCGCAGCGGCGGCGGTGACGTCAAACCCTGTGCCATCATCCACCAGCGAGACCAAAATCTGGTCCTGCGTGACCTGCACCGAGACGCTGGCCTGCCGAGCGCCCGAGTGGTGCAGGATATTGCTGACCCCTTCACGCAAAAGCGCGCGGAGCAGTCGGAATGTCTGGTTTGGCACGGTGATATCGGGCAAATCTGTGCCGTCCCACCGCAGGTCGATCCTTGCCGCCTCCAGCGCCTCGCCGAGTTCGGCCCGCAAATCCGCGATCAGGTCACGCAGGGGCAACGGGTCATGCATCGGGTTGGCAACGATTTCGCGCAGATCGGACAGGGTTTGCCGGATCAAGGCGTTCTTTCGGTCAAGCGCCGGGTTGTGCAGCGCGCTGAGCAGCAGAATGCCGATGTTGTCATGCATGTCGCGGTTTATGCGGCTGCGCTCGGTCGAAATTGCCTGCCGATAGGCCTTGTGGCGGCCGAGGCTGTCATCCAGCAAATGGCCGATGGTGGCCGCCTGCGCCGCGTCGCGCGAGGAGAACAGCCGCGCCCCCTGGGCCGGGAAATCCAGCCGCAGCGCGTCAAAATGCGCGCCCCGCGGCAAGAGCAGCGTTTGCCCGTCATTGGCAAGCACAGGGGCCGTCGCGGTGCTCAGGTCTGCGGCCTCGGCGTCAGTCACCGGGCTGATGTTCAGCGGTTGAAACAATTCTGCCCACAGCGCCCTGATCCTTTGGTGCTGCGCCGGCCCTTCGGGCATGTGGGTAATGTCGGTCACGCGGCGATACAACTCCTCCATCGGCAGAATGGTGCCGCGGTTCAGCCGGTCCGAAAGCCGATTGCGCAAGGGCAGATAAGTCAGGCAGATGACCGCCAGCGACAGGCTGAAGGCCGGGAATTGATCAAGCGCAAGCCCGTAGATCAGCAGCGCATCAAGGGTCAGCAACAGCGCCACGCCGACCGCGTAGAACAACACGCCCACCGACCAATCGGCCAGATCGAACAGCCGATACCGCAACACGCCAAGCGCCACACCGATATAGATAATCAGGAACAGCAAGAACGCGGTGCTTTGTTCCAGAACGATCGGCAAGCCAAAAAGCGGGGGCACAACAACCGTTGTGACAAATCCGCCCGCCCCCAGGATCACCGACAGACCCAGCCAGCCCAGAATGGCCCGCGCCGTCGGGTCGCGCCGGTTCACCACATATTGGACGGCGATCGCACCAACAAGCACCGCCATGATGATGGCAATGATGAGTTGAAGGTGAACCGCCGCAGCGGGCCAGTCCCATGCGATCACGTAAAGGATTGCGGCGCCTATCACCAGCGCCGGCAGATACTGGGCAGCGCCCGAGACGAGGCGCTTGGGATAGATCAGGAACAGCGTCACCATGCCGATGCCAAAGGTCAGGGTGCCGAAAACATTGATCCGGCTGAGACTGCCAAAGGCCCCAAGATCAAGCGCCAGTTCGCGTGTGCTATAGACCGCGGCGGATTGTGCCGCCATGGTCAGGCCGAGGCCAGTCAGCAGCAGCATCCATGCCGACCCGCTGCGCGGGCGCATGGCAACGACCCAAGCCCCCAGGGTCCAGCCTATGACGCCGACGGCGATCTGCGTCCAGAAGGGCAGCGGCAGGTCGCGCAGCTGTCGTGTCGGTGCAGGCGCGGCCGCGATCACCTCGGGGCCAGAGGCGCCCACGACCTCAAGCCAGACCTGTGGGCCGCGCAGGATGGTGTCGAACCGATCCTGACGTTGATAGAAGGCCAGCAAGCGGTCAGGGGTGCCAAGAATGTCGGGCTCTGGCACCAGATCATCCGCGATCAGCGGAACAAGGCTGTCGGCGGTTTCGCCTATGGCGGTAAGCCGCTTTCCCACATGGTCAGCCAATGCGCTGGTCGCCGCGGCCTGCGTGATGACAATCTGATCGGCGCGCAGGGTCAGCCCTGCGCCCAGAGAGGGCCGATTCAAGGCCGTTGCCGTGGCCAGCGCCGCACAGATCAGCGCGACGACAAGCGCGCCGACAAGTATGACGCTGGGTGGATACCTGCTTTGCATGTCTGTCCTTGCGTCTTGTTGCGCCCGCAAACCGCGCGCGGATTTCAGCCAGTTAGGCGACCTGCCTTTGCTTGTGCGCCTTTCTGACCGGGGGGCACCGCGGTCCGACGGGTATTCTGCCGGGAAAGCACGAGGGCGCAACCGATCAAGCGCAGTTGGGTCGTCAAAACCAATCGCTTGTCTGGAGTTTGCAACGCATCTGTCGCAGGGGCCGGGCGGCCGGGTTGCAGGGGGGGATGGGGCAGCCGCAGCATCACTGGCCTGCACCTTGCTTGATCCAAGGGGCTGGCAAGGCGCGTCCGCGCCCGCGGAACTTTCCCGGCGCCTTTGGCAATTTCTGCGACCCATCGGTCAAAATCAGTTGTGCCGAAGGCCGAACTGGGTCACGCTTTTCTCATATTACCTTGGGTTTCCTGTGGTCCTTGCACGCGAAACAGCCGGGCCGTTGCCAGATGACGGACGGATCGGGTGCGTGGTGCGACCACTGGGTCATGCGACCGCTGCCATCGGCGGCACGACGTCTGCCGGTATCGTCTGACACAAGAGGCAAGAGCATTTGATTATTCGAGTTCTTTTTCTGAACGTTGTTTTGATCGCTGCGGCGCTGCCTCTCTGGGCGCAAGAGAGTGATGTCGAAGATGAAATTCCCTACACAACGGGTGCCAGCCCGCAATCGGCCGCAGAGCGCGCGCTGATACCACCGACGCCGCTGGCCCGAACATTTCTGCCTGAACTGGTCGATCTTTCGTCCCGTTTCCCGAAGGTCGGAAATCAGGGCAGGCTGGGGTCATGCACATCCTGGGCTGTTGGCTATGCCGCGCGCTCATATTACGAGACGGTGCGCGATGGTCGAACGCCGGGATCAGATCAGATTCCCAGCCCCGCCTATATGCATGCCATCGTGCGCGACAGGTCAGTGCCGGATTGCGAAGGCGGTGCCGCGATCAAGGCAGCACTCGACCTGTTGATGCAGGAAGGCGCCGCGTCGCTGACCCAGGTCCGCTACACCGACAAGGTGTGCCCGGTGCTTTCGCCCGATATGAGAGAGGAGATCCGCCAATCTGGCAGCCTCAAGATCTTCGACTGGCGTCAAGTCGCCTCGAACGGCTGGGAATGGGATGCGCAGGGGAATGCGACGCTGCGCATCGGTTCGGAAAAGCACAACCTGCCTGACATGTTCAAGGCAGAGCTTGCCCGCGGCAACCCTGTGATCACCGCCGTCCAGATCGACGACGCCTTTGACAACCTTCGGGGGCGCGCCGTGTGGCATCGACGGGCGCCCGTCGATTTTGCCGCCGACAATTGGCATGCGATCACCATTGTCGGTTACAACGAGCGTGGCCAGTATTTCAAGTTCATCAACAGCTGGGGCACGCGGTGGGGCGACAAGGGTTATGGTCGTCTGTCCTATCAGACAATCATCGATCATGATTATGCGGGCTATGTCTTGTCGGTGGCGGGGGCGGACCCGAACCCGAACCCACCAGCGCCTGATCCGGAACCCGACCCGGCGCCCGAACCGCAGCCTGACCCGGCGCCTGAACCCGATGTCCTGGTCTTGCCCGACCCCGGCTGCGGAAAAATCCAGCTTGCAGAGGGAAAAGGCCGTCAGGCCGTTACCGGTTTTGTCGGCAGCCAGAACGACCTTGATGCCCTGATCGCGGCCGTCGCGGGCAAAGATGTTGCCGTTGATGTCGCCCTTCGGCCTTGGCCGCAGTGCGAAACCTTGCTCACCCTTGATGCACCGCTGAACCTGCCGGACAGACCGCGCATCGATTTGCCAAAAGCCGAATACGCAAAGGGAGAAACCCTCAGTTTCAGCGTCGCAATGGCGGGATATGATGGGTTCCTGCACATCGCTTATGTGCAGGCCGATGGCACGGTTGTGCATCTGTCGCAACAATCCGCAACCGGGCTGCGCACAAGCATGCGCGAAGCCGTGCAGATTTTCGGTGACGGAGCGGATGGCCGGCCCCGGTTCGAGGTGGCCCCACCGTTTGGCGCAGAGATGATCGTCGCGATTGCCTCTGCCAGCCCGCTGTTCGAGATGCCTCGTCCGACCGTGGAACTGGAACGCGAATTCCTGACCGCGCTGCGCAAGGCAATCCTTGCGCGCCCTGATCCCGATCTTCCTGAACGCCGCATTACGGCAAGTTACGAAATCCTGCGCACAAAGGAAAACTGAGATGATTGTCAGAGCACTTCCACTTGCACTTGTGCTGTTTCTGGGCGTCTCGGCAGGGCCGGGCCTCGCCCAGGATGACGTTCCGACAAGTGACGATATTGTAAGCGCCCTGCTGCCCGTCGATCTTGATGGCCGCAGCCGTATTGGTGCCCGCAGCATCGATGGGCTTTTCGACCCTCAGGGGCGTGGCGTCAAAGTGATAGACGGGACCGAGGTGCCCTATATCGACCTTCGGGTTGCGTTTGAATTCGACAGCGATGTCCTGAGCAATGATGCGCTTCTGGTGCTGGAGCGCTTGGCGGTTGCCTTCAACGCGCCAGAACTGGCATCGTCGAAGTTCAGGATCGTCGGGCATACCGATGCACGTGGTTCGGATGCCTATAATGACGATCTGTCTCAACGCCGGGCGGCTTCTGTTGTTCAACATCTGACCCGCAATCTTGGGGTGCAGGCAGATCGTCTTGACGTGTCCTTTCGCGGAAAGCGCGAACCCCTGCCCGATATCGACGCAGAGGATGAGCGCAACCGGCGGGTAGAGATACAGAATATCGGAACACACCATGGTGGCTGACCCGATGCAACGGCGCTTTTGCGCGGTGTCGCTTCTGGCGGCAGCGTTGGCCGGATCGGTCGCATCCGCGGATATCCTCTCTCCGATCGGGCCAAATGCGGTCACGCTGATTGCACCCGAACCCCTGATTGCAGCGGGGAATTTCACGCTGTCGGCAGATTTCGGCCTTGTCGCAAAGATCGATGGCACGCGATCCGACGCGATAAGCGTCTATCACATGTCAACCGGACTGACCCTGCCGCGCGTGATGGCCAGTCCGGGGCATGTGGTAACGCGTGCCCAGTTCCTTGACGCCAGAACTATGATCCTCGACGAAATCGGGGTATCGTCGGATGCACGTCAGCAAAGGATATTCGACCTCCCGTCGCGGGCAGACCGCTATGTCGGCCCGCCTGTTGTCGGCCGGATCTTCGAGGCGTCGCTGACAGATGATCTGCCCGGATTCCATTCGGAATTCGAAGGGCTGCTGATGGTTCACGATGACCAAACCCTGGAACGCGTGTCGGAACGCCGCCTTTTGGGCGCGGAATGGACCAGAGATTCTTCATATGCCCCCGCCTATGACTTTGCGGGTTCTGGTCCTGTGGCGGTTTTTCGCAAATACGCGAATTCGGACAGCCAGCCCATCGTTTATGTCGGGGATGACGGCACTACCACGACTTTAAGCTGGGGGTTGGACGATTATGTCAAAGGCGTTCATCTGTCCGAAGAACCAGAGGTCCTGTTCGCTGCCGAGAGATTGTTGGTCACGACGCTGACCTTCGTGCCGGAATCGCAGCGGGCGTTCGATGCGCTGGGCTTTGCGGATTTTCTTTCGGTGTTGCGCGTCAGGGATATGGTTTCGGGCCGGATCCTGCACGAAGTTGATGAGACCGTCGCCGACCTGACCCTGAAATCAGGCTATCTGTTGGCCGATGGCATCCTTGCCTATGGTCCGCCCAGCAACGCAAGGACATCGCGTGATGGCCCCAGTCAGTCGCTTGATCCACAGGAATTGATGTTGGTGGATTTGCAAAGCGGCCAAACCCGCGCGCTTGCCCTGCCTGCGGTGCTGCGCGAACACTGGCAAGCCCCGGATGGCGGTGTCGGGCTGTTTCTGGACGATGGCAGTATTCATCATGTCTCGCGGGCCTCGGCCGACTTGACCACGATCTTTGCCGCGAAAGCCGCACCCGCATTTTCCGGCTCCACGCTGACCTGGCAGTCGGATACGCGGCTCAGGCGGTTGGGCCG
This sequence comes from Paracoccaceae bacterium, assembly GCA_025458385.1. Taxonomy (GTDB): domain Bacteria; phylum Pseudomonadota; class Alphaproteobacteria; order Rhodobacterales; family Rhodobacteraceae; genus JAAFHS01. The sequence goes on from JALOSO010000052.1 coordinate 8,859, forward strand.
ATTTGCCGACGGGTCTTATGCAGAATATGATTTCAACTTTGCAACGATGACAGCAGAGCCCGTGTCGGGCCCCTGGCGCGGCAGGGCCTGGCAGATCGCGGCCGACGGCAAAAGCGCGCACTTCGGCTTTGCCTTGCAGGACGGGTCGATGGTTCTGGATGATCGCAGCGGCGCGGCCTTCCTGCTTCGCCGCAGCCCCGATGGCAAGACAGAGCGCGACCCCGACTTGCGCGCCCTTCAGGGACTTTTTTCGCGCAGCGGACGATATGCGACTGCGTTCAACGCGGCCGGTCGCCTGTGCGTGCTGGACGGCGAAACCGGAATATGCACAGAGGTGACGGGCGGCCACTTGGGGGGCCTGCGCAGCCTGGCGCCCGGGGAGGACGTGATTTCCTGGAACCGCGAGGCTCGATTGGACCTTCGGTTCAACGCCACCGAAACGACAATCGCCCATGGCCGATTGCCCTTGGGGGCCGATGCGTCAGGGCAGTGGCGCCATCGAGAAGAAATCCATGACATCAAGACGGGCGCTCTGTCGGGCGAGGGGCGCGTGCCAAGGGCCTGCTTTCAAGCCTTCATCGACCTGCAAGGACAAAACGCCTTTTGCCTGACAGGGTCGTCGCCCCCGCTTGCCAGTGTCAGCAAGGCCACGGGCGAGGCGTTGACCTATGGCTCGCTGTCGTCCGAGGGCGGCTGGACGGTGATCGAAAACCCCGAGTTTGATCTTGCGGCACTATTGACGTTCCGGGGGTATGATCTTGTGGACATGCGCAGCCTGAAACTGCGCGCGACCCTGACAGTGACGACACCCGATGATTGGCTTCTGATCACGCCGGAAGGGTTCTATGCAGCGGCCGGCGATGGCGCGACCAATTTGCAAATCCTGCGGGGGATGGATGACGTCTGGACCATCGACCGGTTCCGCGAAACCTTGTATCGACCGGATCTTGTGTTTGAAGCGCTGCAAGGGGACCCAGAAGGGCTGGTCGAAAAAGCAGCGGCCACGGTTTCGCTTGAACGCATCCTTCTGAGCGGGCCTCCGCCCACCACCAGCATCACGGTCGATCTTGACGGGGCCGAAGCGATTGCAACCGCGCTGACGGTTGACGATGGCGGTGGCATCGGCCGGGTGGAATGGCGGGTCAACGGTGTGACACAGGTGCGCGACGTTCTGTCCACTCGGCTCAAGCTCGCCGAGGGGGAAAACCGGATTACCTTCATCGCCTATAACGCCGACAATACGATGCACACGCAGGCCGAGCCTGTCGTCTTGACGGTGCGTCCAGATGTCTTGCCCGAACCGCGCCTGTTTGTGCTGACCGTTGGTGTCGATGATTATGCTCTTGATCCGCTGGACCTCAAGTTCGCGGTCCGCGATGCCCAGATGGTGGGCGCTGCCCTGGCCCAAGCCGGGCAATTGCAATATGGCAGCGTCGAGGTGGTGAACCTGACAAATGCGCAGGCAACCTTTGCAGGGTTGCAGAAGGGGTTTTCCGACCTTCAGTCGCGCATCGGTCCGAATGATGTTTTCGTCTTTTTCTTTGCCGGCCATGGCAAGACCCTGGATGGCAGGTTCTATGTCATTCCACCCGATTTCTCGGGCACCACGCTTGCTTCGGTGCAAGAGCAGGGCATCGGCCAATCGACTTGGCAGGATTGGTTCGCGGCCATACCGGCGCAAAGATCGTTGATCCTGTTTGACTCCTGCGAAAGCGGCAGTTTGGCAGACCCTTTCACGTCACGCGAATTGCGCTATCGCGCGGCCAACGACGCCTTGGGCAATGCGACAGGGCGCGCACTCTTGACCGCCTCTACAGGGACGGGCGTCGCACTTGAGGGTTATCAGGATCACGGGATCTTCACCTATGCGATTCTTCAGGCGCTCAAGACGGCAGACAAGGATGACGATGGGCTGATCTCGATCGAAGAATTGTCCGAGGAAATCCGGCAATCTGTCCCGCTGATCGCGGCCGAATATTTCGGTGAAAGACAGGTGCCCGAGTATTCGTCGCCGGCACAGGATTTCGTTCTGGTGCCAACGGGGCAATAGCCCCGTTCGGTGACTGAACTGTGCCGGCATTGATGTTTCGTGCGCTGGGGGCCTGTCTGTCCCTGTGGAAAGGTTCAGCGCGTCAAACCGTCTTGCGGCGGAACAGGGATTGCGCGGTATAGACGAGGATCGCCGCACCAATTGCGCCCAGCCCGGCCACGCCCAGCAGAACGATCACATCCACCGGACCGCCGATGTCGCGGAAATGCGAGCTGGTCACGGCCTGCACGAACAGGACGGCAGCGATCGCGCCGAAGGGCATCGAAAGCTGCGCCCACAGAAACTTGCGCATCGACATGGCGCGGTCACGGATCAGGACGTAAAGATAGGCCCCGGTGACGACAAGCGCCGCCAGAACCATGGCCCAAAACAGGCCGCGACCGAAGATTTCCTCGAAAACGGCGATCAGAGTCTCGACTGTAAGTTCCTTCATGGCACTCTCCTCAGGCCTTGCCGCGCAGCATCGCGTTGTAGGTGGCTTTCAGCGCAACTTCCTTCATCAACCAGCTGATCCAAAGCTCCTCGAGCGGGGCGATCATGCCCGGAAAACTGGGGACAAGGTTGTTGTTGTAGTCGAATTCCACCAGCATGGCGCGCCCCACGCGGGTGATCAGCGGACAGGAGGTATAGCCGCCGTAAGTTGCGGTTCCTTCACGGCCCTCGATGGCGGCGATCAGGTGATCCTCGACCACGGGCACCATCCACTTCACCGAAGCCGCCGTCTTGCCCTTTGGCACCCCGGCCACATCGCCAAGCGCAAAGACCTCTGGATAGCGCAGGTGGCGAAGTGTCTTCTGGTCAACTTCGACCCAACCCTGATCGGTCCACTTGTCTGCCCAGGACAGGCCCGACTGGCGGATCACCTCCGGGGCGCGCTGGGGCGGGATGACGTGCAGATAATCATAAGGCAATTCGACCGTCGATTTGACTTCGGCCTTGGTTGTCGGGTCGATTTCGGTCTTTTCGAAACTTGCCCGTTTCTGACCCGGTTCGATGGACACAAGTTTATGCTGCATATGCGTGGCGATGCCGCGTTCCGCAAAGAGCATCCGCACCTTTTCGGCCACGATCGGCACCGAGAAGGTGGCAGGCTGCGGCGCGGCATAGTGGATTTCATACTTGCCGGCGGCCCCGCCCCGGCTGGCGATATCGTCGATGAGGAAAGTGTGCTTGAGCGGCGCACCGGCGCATTTCATCTCGGTCGCGGGGCGCGTGAACAGGCCGATCCCGCCGTCTTGCGTGAATTTCTGGGCGGCTTCCCAGGTTTTCGCAGCATAGGCTGGCCCGGCATACAGCGCGCCGATGCCGTTCTGGCCCACCATATCAAGCGAAAAGCCGGGGATTGCGTCATGGTCCAGCACCAGCCCCGGGGCCACGATCAGGAAGTCATACGCAAGGTTCTGCCCGCCACTGGTCGCGACGGTCTTGGCCACGGGGTCGATGGCCGCCGCGTTCTCGGCCACGAGGGTGATGCCTGATGGCAGCCAGTCGGTTGTCTGCGACACCGTATAGGACGCGGGCTTGAGCCCGGCTGCCACAAGCGACAAGCCCGGCTGGTACAGGTGTTCAGCGCGGGCATCCACGATGGTGATCTGGGCGCCGTCAAGACGTTGAACCAGCCGGTTGACAAGCGCCGTTCCGGCGGCGCCTGCCCCGATGATCACGATCCGGGCCTTTGTGGCGACCGTATTGGCCCGAACGGGCACCCCGAGGCTGGCCGCGGCCAATCCCGCTGCGCCGAGCGATAGAAAGGCACGACGCGATGTCGCAGGTCCGGTCTGGGTCATGGGTTCCTCCCTCAGAATATCTTGTATTTGTCTCATAGCTTTCGTGCGGCCGACTTGATCTGGATCAAACCAATTCAAAAGTATGAATGTGATTCTGGCAACTGGTATCGAGATTTTTGCGGTCAGCCGCCGGTCTCTTGGGCGGCGCAGGTGGTGTCGGGCGGGGCCCGCCTGATAGGATCAAGCCACAGGTCGCCCGGTATGAATGCAAACGATCATTCTGGAATGCAGATCGTGCCTGCGCGGATGGCAAGCGCCGTGCGCAGGATCAGCCC
>JALOSO010000053.1 GCA_025458385.1 Paracoccaceae bacterium
GGGCTGGGCCCCGATTTCTTGCAAGAAATCGGACCGGAACCTTTGAAGGTTCCGGCCCGGAATTTTCGAAAATTCCGGTGGCGGCCGCGGCTAAAGCGCGTCCGCCACCGTGTTGGCTGTGGCTGTGATATCCTGCCCCACGCCTGCAATCGTGTTGCAACCTGCAAGCGCCAGCAGGGCTGCCATCAAGATCAGTTTCTTCATTCCTGATACCACCATACATCCGGCTGGAACCCGATCCAGTCGCCATAAAGCGGCAGGCGTTCGGGGAATTTGAATTCCTTCCTGTGCGCCATGCGCGACACCTGGCTGTACCAGATCGGAATCACATAGCGCCCCGAGATCAGCACGCGGTCCAGCGCCTCGACCGCGTCGCGGAAGGTGGCAGGGTCGGTGGTGGACAGCATGGTCTGGATCATCGCCTCAGCCGCCGGCGAATTCATCCCCATCCAGTTGCGCGTGCCGGGTTCGGTCACGCCAGCACTGCCCCAGTACAGCATCTGCTCATTCCCCGGCGACAGCGAAAGGGAGCGGATGTAATGCGTCATGTCAAAGTCGTAGGTGTTGGTGCGTTCCTTGTATTGCGCGCTGTCGACCGTGGTGATTGTCGCCGTAATCCCCAACCGCTTCAGCCCTTCCACATAGATGCTCGCCGCCGCGATCATGTCATCCGCCCCGTTTACCAGCAGGATTTCGAACGCAAAGGGCGCACCGTCCGGCCCGGTCAACACACCATCGGTGACCACATAGCCCGCCTCTGCCAGCATATCCGATGCCGCCCGGATATTGGCGCGGTTCGCCTCACTCCCATCACTGACCGGCAGCGTGTAGCCTTCGATCGCACCCGGCAGCAGGTCGGCCTTGAACGGTTCTAGCAGCGCCAGCACCGGCCCTGTTGCAGGCGCACCCGGCTGCATGCCCAGCGTCGAGTTGCTGTAGTACGACGCGATGCGCGGCTGTGCGCCGCCGTTCAGCGTCTGGTTCACCAACTCGAAGTTGAAGGCCGTCAGCAGCGCCTCGCGCACGCGCCAATCGGCAAACTGCGCGCGCCGCGTGTTGAAGACAAATCCCTCGATGCCCGAAGGCCGCGCGTGCGGGATCTCGGATTTCACGACATCGCCGCTGGCCACCGCCGGAAAGTCATAGACGCTGGCCCATTTTGCCGGGTTCGTTTCGCGGTAGGTGCTGATCGTGCCGCCCTTGAACGCCTCGAACACAACGCCGCCATCACCGAAATATTCATAGCGCACCTCGTCAAAATTCTGGGTGCCGCGATAGAAATTCAGTTCCGCCCCCCACCAGTTCGGGTTGCGCACATAGGTGATCGAACTGCCCATGTCATAGGGCCCGACGATATACGGACCAGAGCCGATGACAGGTTCTGTCGCCGTTTCGGCGAAATCCTTGCCCTCCCACTGCGCGCGTTGCAGGATCGGCCGCAGGCCCAGGATCAGCGGCAACTCGCGGTCCACCTCTGCAAAGGTAAAGCGGACCGTGCGCTCATCAATCTTTTCCGATTTGGCCACTTTGGCCCAGGCACCCTGATAGCGCGGATGGCCAACCGTCCCCAGGGTTTCCATTGACCAGATCACATCTTCCACCGTGACTGGCGATCCGTCAGAGAATCGGGCCTCGGGCCGCAGGGTGAACTGGGCATAGGTGCGGGCGTCATCCACCTCAATCGATTCGGCCAGCAGGCCATACAGCGTGAAGGGTTCGTCGTAACTGCGTCCCATCAGGGTTTCGACCGTCAGCGCCGAGATGCCCGCCGCGGCGCTGCCCTTGGCCACGAAGGGGTTCAGGCTGTCAAAGATGCCATTCTCGCCAAAAGTGATGCGGCCGCCCTTGGGCGCATCGGGGTTGGCATAGGGCAAGGACACAAAATCCGGGGGCAAGGCGGGGGTGCCATACATAGCTATGCCATGCTGAGGTTCGGCCCGGGCCGCCAGCGCCCCAAGAATCACCGCAGCCGCCACCGCCAGTGCCTGCCTTGTGAAAAACTGTGAAGTCATGCGCGCAACCCTTCCCCAGTGCATGTTTTTTCGTTGGATTCACCGTAAAGCGATGTGCCGGGCAATTCAAACTTTTAACTTGGCCATCGGCAAGAGACGGCGTATAAGAAGGGCACTGCTCGATAGGTTTCTTGCCTGTATGAAACCTGCCTCAATAACTGAACGCCGGCCTTGTGCCGGCGTTTTTTTATTCCGGCCGACCCCTCTTTTCCAATGCAAAAGGCCCCGGAAAATCCGGGGCCCTGCTTTTCGGTGTTCCGTGTGTGGTGGCCATCAGGTTGGCTGGATACCGCCGCCGCCGCCGCCTTCATCATCCCCGACGATGCCAAAGGTGTTGACGGAAAAGTCCGACATCAGTGTCCGCGCAAAAGTGATGCTGAGCCCGCCATCGGTAAAGATGACATTCCGGCCGACCGCCGCACTGTGATCAAGGAAGTACTGATAGGCCGCGGCGGTGTTGCCGTCGAACTGCTGGAAAACCACCTGATCTTCGGCCGCTGAGAACCCGCTGATGACCTTGGTCCCCGACGATTCTTCGTTGAAGATGAACTGGTCATTGCCGATGCCGCCATTGGCCGCGTCATTGCCGGTTTCCATGTGGATGACATCATTTCCTGCGCCGCCGTTCAGCGTATCATCGCCCACCCCACCGAACAGCAGGTCATCGCCATCTTCGGCATCCAGACGGTCATTGCCGTCTTCACCATGAAGGATGTCAGCCTCGGTGCCGGCGCGAATCCGGTCGTTTCCGTCACCACCATAAATCGCGTCTTCGCCTGCGCCGCCTGACAGACGGTCATCGCCTTCGTCGCCGAACACTGTGTCAAAGCCGGCAGCGCCGTTGATCACGTCGGCATCACTGCCACCGCGCAGGTCATCATCGCCAGCGCCACCGTTCATGGTGTCGCTTCCATGGCCACCCTGCATCGAGGCACCATCATCGCCGGTCGACATGGCATCGTTGCCATCGCCGCCAAACAGCGTGTTGTAACCTGCGCCGCCCACAAGGCGATCATCGCCTGCGCCACCATGCAGCACATCCTCGTCATCCTGGCCATAGAGGCTGTCGTTGCCATCTTCGCCATGCAACTCATCCCCGCCGGTTGACCCATACAGACGGTCATTGCCAGCCCCGCCCATCATGACGTCGCCCTTGTTTGTCCCGATCAGGGCATCGGCACCGGTGCCGCCTTGCACAAAATTGGCGAAGGCGGTGAAGGTGCTGACAATCGTTGTCGCGGGCAGCGCGGACATTGCAGCATAGAACTCCAGCGTGGCAGGCTGTGGCACATGCCAGTTCGCGTTGCCCAGCAAGACCGAGACATCACCGGCAGGCAGGTTGATGTTTGACCAGGTCCGCCCGGCGCCTTCCGTGACGCTTTCGGCATATTCAAGGTTTGTGATCTTTGAGACGGTACCCCCGGTGATCTGTCCGGTCGCAGGATCGACGACAAGGAACCGGCCCTCCACGCTGAGGCGCAGAATCGATGTTCCAAGGTCGATTTCATAGACAACAAGGCGCGTTGTCTGCGAAACGATTGTTGCAGGCATGTGTTGACGTCCTTTTCCCCAAGTGAAGGCCATGCAAGGCCCAAAGCAGCATCTGGTGTTATGCCGCCCAATTGCGGCGGGCGTGGGATGCGATTGTGGTAAGCAAATGGTAAACACGCGCTGATTGTGGCGCGGCGCGGTTCTGGCAAATGGGGCTGGCGATGGCGTGCGGGTGCGTTATGCTGCGCCTGCATCATCACCCCGGGGGCACCATGACGCTGGCAGGCAAACGTGCGATCATCACAGGCTCTACCTCGGGGATCGGCCTTGGCATTGCGACCGCACTTGCCGCGGCTGGCGCCGATGTGGTGCTGAACAGCTTTACCGATCGCCCCGAGGATCATGCGCTGGCCGCTGATCTTGGGGCAGCGCATGGGGTGCAGGCCCGGTATCTGGCGGCCGACATGGCCGATGGCGGGGCCTGCCGGGCGCTGATTGCGCAGGCGGGTGGTTGCGACATTCTGGTGAACAATGCCGGTATCCAGCATGTCGCCCCGCTGGACGAGTTTCCGGTGGCGAAATGGGATGCGATCATCGCAATCAACCTGACCTCGGCCTTCCACACGACGGCGGCTGTCCTGCCGGGGATGCGCGCCAAGGGCTGGGGCAGGGTGGTCAACATCGCCTCGGCCCATGGGCTGACGGCAAGCCCTTACAAGGCGGCCTACATTGCCGCCAAGCATGGCGTGGTGGGTCTGTCAAAGACGGTTGCGCTGGAAACCGCAGGGCAGGGCATCACCTGCAATGCCATTTGCCCGGGTTATGTGCTGACGCCCCTGATCGAGGCGCAGATCCCTGATCAGATGAAAACCCATGGCATGGACCGCGAAACGGTGATCCGCGAGGTCATGCTGCTGCGTCAGCCGTCACGCCAGTTTGCGACAACCGACCAGATCGGCGGAACGGCGGTGTTTCTGTGCTCGGATGCCGCCGCACAGATCACCGGCACCACGATCAGCGTGGATGGTGGATGGACGGCGCTGTAACCAGCGGCGGACCGGGGCCAGCCCCGGGCCCCGGGATATTTGGACGACATTGAAAGGACAGGCACGGCATTGCGGGGGTAATCACATGCTAGACTCGCCCCGGCAGCCACGTTAGAAGGTCGGCGCGTTAGCGCTAACGCGAAGCGGTTTAGGCAGTTACGGGGGCACTATGGTATCGCGCGTCATTCCGGTTGAACCCTTTGATCTTGTTATCTTTGGTGGCACTGGCGACCTTGCGAAGCGCAAGATATTGCCGGGCCTTTACCGCCGTTTCATTGCCGGCCAGATGCCTGCCAATTCGCAGATTGTCGGGGCCGCGCGGGCTGACCTTGATACCGATGGTTATCGCGCCCTTGCGCGTGCGGCGATCGAGGAATTCGTGGCCAAGGACAAGCAGGATGAGGCGCAGATTGCGGCCTTTCTGGCCACACTGAACTATACGTCGATTGACGCCACGGGCATCAACGGCTGGTCCGCCCTGCGCACGCTGATGCGCCCGGGCATGGTGAGCGCGTTTTACTTCTCGGTCGCACCATCGCTATTCGGGGCGATTGCGGAACGTCTGCATGAACATGGCATCGCCAACCCTGACAGCCGGATCGTGGTGGAAAAGCCCTTCGGGCGTGACCTTGCCACGGCAAAGGCCCTGAACGCCGTGCTGGCAGACCATTTCACGGAAGGCCAGATTTACCGGATCGACCATTATCTGGGCAAGGAAACCGTGCAGAACCTGATGGCGGTGCGCTTTGCCAATATCCTGTTCGAACCGATCTGGAAGGCGCAATACATTGACAACGTTCAGATAACGGTGGGCGAGACGGTCGGCGTGGAGGGGCGCGGGGCCTATTACGACAAATCGGGCGCGATGCGCGATATGGTGCAGAACCACATGATGCAGCTTTTGTGCCTGATCGCGATGGAGCCGCCTTACAAGTTTGACCCGAACGCCGTGCGCGATGAAAAGCTCAAGGTCATCCGCGCGCTTGATCCGGTCCAGCCAGCCGATATCGTGCGCGGGCAATACCTCGCAGGGGGCGGGCAGGGCGGCTATATCGAACATTCCGAAAATCCGGCGTCCAAGACCGAAAGCTATATCGCCATGAAGGTGGGCATTTCGAACTGGCGCTGGATGGGCACGCCGTTCTATCTGCGCACAGGCAAGCGGTTGCGCTCGCGGGCATCCGAAATCGCCGTGACATTCAAGGCGCCTCCGCATTCGATTTTCGGCATGTCGGACAGCATGCATGAGAACGTGTTGGTCATCCGCCTGCAGCCCGATGAAGGCATGACGCTGACCGTGATGATCAAGGAACCGGGGCCGGGCGGCATGCGCCTGACCGAGGTGCCCTTGGACATGTCCTTTGCCGAGGCTTTGGGGGCCGATCACGCAGATGTGCCGGACGCCTACGAACGCCTGATCATGGATGTGATCCGGGGCAACCAGACCCTGTTCATGCGCGGCGATGAGGTCGAGGCGGCCTGGGCATGGACGGACCCGATCATCCAAGGGTGGGAGGCGCGGGGGGATAAGCCCAAGGGCTATGATCCCGGCTCTGCCGGCCCCGACGATGCGCTGATGCTGCTGCACCGCGATGGCCGGCGCTGGCGGGACATCCGCTGATGGTGTTTCGCGAATATCCTGACCGCGAGTTGATGTTTCTGGATCTGGCGAACCAGATTGCCGGGCAGCTGGCCGACTTTTTGCGCCGGGATGGCCGGGCCACACTGTGCGTGCCGGGTGGCACCACGCCGGGGCCGATCTTTGACACGCTGTCGGGGGTTGATCTGGATTGGGCCAATGTGGCGGTCATGCTGAACGATGAACGCTGGGTGGGGGAAGACAGCCCCCGGTCCAACACGCGGCTGCTGCGCGAACGGTTGCTGCGCGGGCGGGCGGCAGGGGCGCAACTGGTGCCTTTGTATGCAGATGGGGCGCAGCCGGAGGACAGGCTGGCGGAACTGGCGGCGGGGATCACGCCGCATCTGCCGATTTCGGTGTTGCTCTTGGGCATGGGGGCGGACATGCACACGGCCAGCCTGTTCCCGGGGGCGGACCTTTTGCCCGAGGCGCTGTCTGCGCATGCGCCACCGCTGATGGCCTTGCGTGCCGAAGCGGCGGGTGAGCCGCGCATCACGCTGACGGCACCCGTGCTGCGGGGGGCGTTTCACACGCATATCCTGATCACCGGGGCGGAAAAGCGCGCGGCAATCGAACGCGCAGCACATCTGCCGGAACTTGAAGCCCCAGTGCGCTGCGTGCTGGCGAATGCAACCGTACATTGGGCGGAGTAGGCCATGACAAGCAAATGGAACGCGCTGAAAGATCATCAAGCCGCCGTGAAGGATCGCAGCATCCTGTCGCTGTTCGATGGGGCGCGTGCAGCGTCGTTTTCCGCGCGGCATGGCGAGATGTTATTCGACTATGCCAAGACGAATATTGACAGCACGGCTAGGGGCTTGCTGATCGATCTTGCCACAGCGTCTGAAGTTGCGGCCAAACGGGATGCCATGTTCGCCGGGGCCAAGATCAACGAAACCGAAGGCCGCGCCGTGCTGCATACCGCGCTGCGCAACCTGTCGGGGTCGGTCATTGTGGATGGCCGCGATGTGATGCCCGATGTGCGCGCGACCCATGCAAGGATGAAGGCTTTCGCCGATGACGTGCGGCAAGGCCGGTTCAAGGGGCAGGGTGGGCCGATCACCGATGTGGTAAATATCGGTATTGGCGGGTCTGACCTTGGGCCGGCAATGGCCTGCATTGCGCTGTCACCCTACGCCGACGGGCCGCGCGCGCATTTTGTATCCAACGTCGATGGCGCGCATGTGGCCGATATCCTGCGCGGGCTGAACCCCGAAACAACGCTGGTCATCGTCGCCTCAAAGACCTTCACCACCATCGAGACCATGACCAACGCCGAAACCGCCCGCCGGTGGATGGCGGCCAAGGTCGCTAATCCCGCCGCGCAGTTTGCCGCCGTGTCCACCGCCGCTGACAAGACCGCCGCCTTTGGCATTGATCCTGCCCGCGTGTTCGGCTTTGAGGATTGGGTCGGCGGGCGCTATTCCATGTGGGGGCCGATTGGCCTGTCGATCATGCTGGCGATTGGCCCGGATGATTTTGAGGGCTTTCTTGCCGGGGCCGCCGATATGGACGCGCATTTCCGCACGGCGGATTTCGCGCAGAACCTGCCTGTGTTGCTGGCCCTTGTCGGCATCTGGCACAACCAGATCTGCGGCCATGCCACGCGCGCTGTTCTGCCCTATGATCAACGGCTTAGCCGCCTGCCAGCCTACCTGCAGCAACTGGAGATGGAATCAAACGGCAAGCGCGTGGGCATGGATGGCGCGGACCTTGCCCTGCATTCCGGCCCGGTTGTCTGGGGTGAGCCCGGCACCAATGGCCAGCATGCGTTTTACCAACTGATCCACCAAGGCACACGCGTTATCCCCTGCGAATTCCTTGTGGCGCGCGAAGGGCATGAACCTGACCTCGCGCATCAGCACCTGCTTCTGGTGTCGAACTGCCTTGCCCAATCCGAGGCGCTGCTGCGCGGGCGGTCTTTGGCTGAGGCGACGGCGATCATGGCCAAGAAAGGGTTGGCGGGCGCAGAGCTTGACCGGCAGGCCCGCCACCGGGTGTTTCCGGGCAACCGGCCGTCCACCACGCTTGCCTACCCGAAACTTACGCCCTTTGTGCTGGGCCAGATCATCGCGCTTTATGAACACCGCGTGTTTGTCGAAGGCGTCATCCTTGGCATCAATTCCTATGATCAATGGGGTGTCGAACTGGGCAAGGAACTCGCACTCGCCCTGCAACCCGTGCTGGAAGGCCGCGCCAGTGCCGATGGCAAGGATGGGTCAACAGCAGCACTTGTGGCATATCTCGCAGGCGCGTGACCCCGCCTTAGCTGGCAAGGGCGATCGCGCGATCGACGACTGCGGTCAGGCGGGCGTTCTTGGCAAGGTGCACCTCTGGCGGGCTGTGGCTGCGCAGCTCCCTCGCAAAATCTTCGGCGCGCGCTTGCATGGGTTTGCTGTCATAAATCTGGCGGACCTTATCAACAATCCAGTCCGTTCGCCGGTTGTTCCAGTCAAGCAGGTCAAGCACGCCTTGCTGCCCCGCCCGACGGGCGTGAAACAGTTGCTCCAGCTGCATTGGCAAGGCCATTTGCGGCAGGCCAGAGAGAGCTGCCATGCAAATCGTGCCATGCTGGCCGAAATGCAAAACCATGCGTGAGCGTTCCGCAATCTTTGCAACAGAAACAGGCGCAGGTTCGATAATCACGCCTGCTGCCGCCAGCCGCGCCGTCAGCGCGGGTGGGGCCTCTGGAAAATAGCCACGGCGCGGAAGAGGAAGGGCGCAAAGCGCCTCGACAACGGCAGGCCCGCCCACATTGGCGGTCGGAAAATAGACAAACACCTCGTCACCCGCGCCGCCGATTGCCGGCGCATAGGGCACTGTTGGGGGCACGCGATCCGCGGCCGGGCGCACTTTGCGGTAAGGGTCAAGAAATTCAAAGGTTTCCGCCATGACCACATCGGCGCGGTAAATCGCAGGCAGATGGGTCAGAGGTTGACACCGCTGTTCTGCGCCGACGCGGTTGAGCAGGGCCAGCAGATCAGCTTCGGGGTGGATGACGCGCGAATAATCCGGCAGCAATTGCGGAAAACAGGGCAGGTCAGCCGGTGGCACGCCGTACCCTGTCCCAGTCGACACGATCTGGATTTCCCAGCCTTCATCCTGCAGGCCTTGGGCCGCCCGCATGGCCAAGGGTGCATAATCGGTCACAAGCACAGAGGCATTCTGCGCAATGATCTGCTTGCGCCACCAGCGCAGATGGCGCCGCACGACCGCCTCTCTGGCAAGCCCCATTGCTGCAAGGTAATCAGCCCAGGTTGCCGTGCCCTCTGTCAGCGGATTGGCAACGGCTTCCGGGGTGAAATGCATCGACGGCGCTTGCAGAACTTGCGCACAGAACGGCGCAAGTTCCGCACTGAACGTGGTGCGCCCAAGCCCGGCCACACAGCGGATGCGTGGCCCGAATTGGCTGGCCACTTGCTTCAGTTTGACAATGTGACCGCGTCCGATACCGGCCTCATTCGCCAAAAGCGCCGTCGGCACAGACATGTGTTGTCAGAATGTTGCAAAGTCCGCAGGAGGCGGCCCGGAAAGCCCAAAATCGGGCCCATCAAACCCGCCAGGAGGCGAGTCAAAGCCGCCGCACGACCCACAGCTGCCGCACGACCCACAGCTGCCGCAAGATCCGCAATCTGTCACGACCTCAGCTGGCGGGGTTTCTTCGACGACATCGGGTGGCAGTTCTTCGTCAACCGGCGGCAGTTCTTCATCAACGGGCGGTGTTTCCTCTGTCACCCCGCCGGTGCCTTCGCCATCGGTATCGTCTTCAGCCGGATCAGGCACCACGACGGCCAGCACGGCACCGGTATCACGGGTTGTCGCGCAATCCTGATAGGTGATGTCCGTGACCCCCAGCTTTGCGCCAGCCCAGGCAATTGCCGCTTTGCTGTTGAATGCAATCCGACGGGTCAGGCCATCTTCGCCAATCCGGTAGACAGACTTGCTGCCATTCTGGTCGATGATCAGAACCGGAACATAAGTCCCGCTGTCAAGCACGTTGCAGCGGGTCACCTCGACCGTGCTGGCAGAGGCGGAACCTGCGCCAACCCCAATGATCAGGCCCAATACGGCCGAGTTCTTGATAATCCAGTTCGCGTTCATGCTGTTGGTCCCATGGGTTTGATGAATACTTGATTAAATAATTACCTACTGGCCTGACGTTAGCACCGTCTGGTCACATGTGCCAAGGGGGGCAACCGCTGTTGCCCGCCCCATTAACCGCAAAACATTGCCCGGAAGGGCAAGCGTCGGGGATCAGGCGACAGCCGCCACCACGATCACCTCAACCAGATAGTCCGGCGTTGCCAGGCGCGATTCGCCGGTGGCGCGCGCGGGCGTGTGTCCTTGCGGCACCCAGGCATCCCAAACCGCGTTCATGTCGGCAAAGGTTGCGATATCGGCCAGCCAGATTTGTGCAGAAAGGATGCGCGTCTTGTCGCTGCCCGCGAGGGCAAGGATGCGATCCACTTCGGCCAGCGCATCGCGGGTCTGCTGGGCGACATCACCACCCGGATTGCCAACCTGGCCTGCCAGATAGACAATCCCGCCATGGATGACGGCCTCGCTCATGCGCGGGCCAGTGCCGATCCGCGTGATATCCTTGTTCATTGCGCCCCTCCGCTTGCCACTACACTGCTGACCTAGCGGTTTCGTCGCGCAGACGGAAGGGGGCAGAGGTCAAAGGCCAAGCAGCGCCAATGCATCGGTCAGTGCGGCGACCGACGCGTCATGATCGCCCGCTTCATGCGCAGCCTTGCCGGTGTCATACAGGGCCTGCGCCGCAGTTTTGGTCGCGTCATCAACCGTTGCTGTTGGCAGCGCGGCCTCGAACTGGCCCATCAGGGCCGGGCAGTTATGTGCGGATGCGGGCGCCGCAAGGGCCGCGGAAAAGACAAGGGCAAGTGCAAGGCGTTTCATCATGTATCCTCTGAAAAGGCTGTGCCGCGAAAGCCTGTCACGACCCCCGGTGGAATCCCCGAACCGAAAATCTGCAGGCAGATCAACCGCCGTAGCGGCAGCTCAGCACATGATCCAGTGGCGCATGAGGGGGAACTGGAGCGGGTGAAGGGAATCGAACCCTCGTATTCAGCTTGGGAAGCTGCTGCTCTACCATTGAGCTACACCCGCAACGTTGCCTCACTTAGGCGATAGGGGCAGGGGCGTCAAGACGGCCATCAGGGTGGGGGTGTCAGGCTGATTTCCGTGCGCTGACCCGGGGTAATGACAAAGCTCGCCTCGACCCGCTGGTCGCCAAAGCCTGCGCGCAGCAGGTAGGAACCAGCCGCCATGGCCAGCACGGTTTCGGCTGCGGTGATGCGCACGGCATCCGGGCTGTTGCCGGCAATATCGGGGGGCGGGGCAATTTCCAGAAAATCGGCACCCGGTGCCGTTGCGGCAAGCACCCCGGCGTCCAACACGATGGGCAGTTCGGTGCGCTGCACGAGGGCAATTGCAAACGGGGTTTCGACCGTGATCAGACCCAATCTGGTAATGGCCACGTAATCACCAGCCCCCAGATGAAACTGCGGATCACGCCCGCCCCGTGCCGAAACCTGCGTGCGGCTGCCGTCGACATTGGGCCGGGCGGCAACAATTTCGATGGACAGCGTGGCATCGGCAACCGGCATGCCGGGCACATAGAACACTTTTGGCACCAGCAAGGCGGCGCTGATGAACAGGTCACGGTCGATCGCCTGCCCCGCTGTCACCGTCAGATCAAGGCGGGTTTCCACCGCGTCCAGCCGCGTGACCAGCCGATAGTCCCCGGCCGAAAGCCAGGTGGTGACCTCGCCGGTCAGCGGCGGCAAGGCCGGGCCGGTGGTCGGTTGCAATGTCGTGATTGCCGTGGTCTCGACGGCGGCACTTGGCCCGATGCGGGGGCGAAGGGTCACAGACGCGGCGTTCAGGATGACCTCGGGTGTCGCAATCCCGCTGTCCGGGACCGTGACATCCTGCCCCACGGCCACAGCGCCAAGGCGGGTTTCCATCAGATAGCGCCCCGGTGGCACAGGGTCGTCAATCCCGTCCAGACCCTCCAGTGCCGGACCTGTGCCCGCTGCCGGCGTCAAGGTGAAGGTCAGGCCGGGCATGGCGGGCAGGGTGGGCGCGGATGGCGCAAGGCGCACCACGGGGGCAAAGTTTGGGCTTTGCGCTGTGGCGGGCTGCGGCGGGGCAGGGTCCGCTTCCGATTCCGCTTCCGCATCGGCGTCGGCGTCCGTATTCGTGTCCGGGGCGGCTGGCTGGGGGGCTGGCACCGGGTCTGCTGTGTCGGTCACGGCCGGATCAGCCGGCGCCGCTGGTTGCGCCACCAACACCGTCCGCTGCAAGGCCGCTGTCAGGCCCGCCAGATCATCAGCCTGCAGGTAACTTCCCCCCGTTTCGGTTGCCAGGCAGGCCACCGAAGCCTTCTCTTCAGGTGTCAGGCCCAGGCCCACGACATGCGCCGTGAAGGCCGGACCGGATGCCGCCAGGTCACGTGCCAGCGCGCAAGGGTCGCCGGCGCAATTGTCAGCCCCATCGGTGATCAGGATCACCGTCGCCGGCTGATCATCGCTGTGCAGGGCTGATGCCGCCTGCCGCACTGCCTCGGTCAGCGGGGTCTTGCCTGTAAAGTTCATGAATTCGGCCGCCGTGCTGATGGCCGCCGCCCGCCCTGTGGCAGGGGGCACGATCAGTTCGATATCCGCGCAATTGCCCTTTTCGCGGTGACCATAGGCCATCAGCCCCAGTTCCAGCACGGCCGACAAGGCGCCTCGGGCAATCTCGACCTTGGGCTGCCCGCCCAACTCATCCCACATCGACCCCGAGGCATCCAGCACGATGATCGCGCGCCCTTCGGCAAGGACGGCAGCAGGGCTGATCAGCGCGCCAAGGCCAACCAGCAGCAGCAGCCGCAGCATGGCCGCGCCTGCCGCCCGTAACCCGCGTTTGGGTGGGCGCATGGCCTTTGCGCCCCGTCCC
>JALOSO010000054.1 GCA_025458385.1 Paracoccaceae bacterium
AAGACATCCGTCGCCGCGCGAAAACGTTCTGCCGCACCCAAGGCCAGCGGCGTGAGGATCGTCCAGCCCGCACCCGCCGCCACCATGGCCATGATCGCCGAATAACTGTCCAACTCGAACCGATGGGTCAATCGCAGGTTCTGTTGCGCCAGATGCGCCGCCACTTGCCGCCCCATGTGATGGCGGGCGGTATACTGGATCATCGGCATCCCCGGCAGGGCCGCCGCCGGTGTGCCCCGTGGCACCACCGCGACAAAGGGTTCCGCCATCACTGGGTGCACCTCGCGCCAATCGCCATCGCCGGTTTCCGTGCCCAGATCAGCCGCCACCACCATGTCCAGTGCCCGCGCCTCCAGCTGGCTGACCAGGCGGTGGCTTGGCCCGGTTTCCAGCAGGAACCGGCAGCCTTTCAGATCAACCGCCAGTTCCGCAAGCAAGGCAGGCGTCACCTCGGCGTCAAAATCCTCGATCATGCCCAGCCGCAGTGACGTCAGCCCCGCAAGATCGGCCATCGCCAGTTCCGCGCGCGCCTCGGCCTCGGCATTCAGGATCGTTTGCGCATGGCGGCGGAACATCGTGCCTGCCGGGGTTGTCAGCATCGGCCGCCCCCCGCGGTCAAGCAGCACCGCCCCTAGCGCCGCCTCGATCCCGGCAAGTTGCTGACTGACGGTCGAGGGAGAGACATTCAACCGACGGGCCGCCGCCGAAATTGCGCCCTCCTCGGCCACGGCAAGGAAGACCTCAATCCCCCACAGGGTGATCCGCGCCTCTTGCCCAGACATCCGCGGGATCAGAGCTTGGAAAGCTTTGACTGCAGGTCCGCCAGCTGCCGCTTGATTGCCGCAAGATCATCGGCATCCGGCCTTGCCGCCGGTGGTGCGGCGGGGGTGGCCGCGGCATCATCCTCGCGCGCGGCCGCGGTTGCACCCCAGGCCGGAAGTCCGCCCATCATTGTCTTGAGAAAGGCTTCCTGCTGTTTGCGCAAGGCGTCAAACCCCGGCACGCCCGACATCGGATGCGGCATGGCCGACAGGTTTTCCACCATCTTTGCCTGACCCTCGCGCAGCATCTCGAACGACGCGGCAAGGAACTGTGGCACCACCGATTGCACCGAATTGGTATAGGACCGGACAAGGTCTGTCAGCACGCCCACCGGCAGCACGTTTTCGCCGCGCGCCTCATGCTCGGCCACAATCTGCAGCAGATACTGGCGCGTCAGGTCATCACCCGATTTCAGATCGACGATCTGCACCTCGCGCCCCGCCCGCACGAAACCTGCGATATCTTCCAGCGTGACGTAATCCGAGGTTTCGGTGTTATACAGCCGGCGGCTGGCATAGCGCTTGATCAGCAGTGGCTTGTCTGGTTCCGCCATGGTCGCGCCCCCGGTTTTTTGCAGTGCAGAGAAAGTCTAGGGGGTAGTTGTGCAAAAAGAAAGGGTGCAGCGAAAATCAGCTTGCACGCGCAGCATCAGCCGCCGCAAAATGCGCCATCTGGTCGGCATAGGCCTTGGCAAAGGCCGGACGCGCGGCAAGGCGGCTGACATGACGCGCAAGCACGCGATGGCCCTCCAGCCGGGGTACCAGGCGTTTGGCGCGCAGGGCTTCAGCTATCAGGATAGCGGCCACGGTGTACTGGCCTGCCGCACGATGGTCCCGCGGGTCCAGCACAGCCGATCGCCGCCCCAGCCGCGCCATCAGCCAGCCGTCCGGCGGGTTTTCATCCGGGTGCGACAGGCTGATGAACGATCAGGGCACCCTGGCCATTTCGACCGCGTTCAGCCCGGCGATCAGCCATTGCAGCGCATCTGCCCGCCCCTTTGCATCGTACGGCATCAGGATTTCGGACCTTTGCGCCAGATGCAAAAGGCAGGCGCCGCTTTGAAACAGCGTCAGATCGCCAGCCGGCAGGAAGGGCAGCTGCGCAAAGGGCCGGCGCGCAACATGGTCCGGACCGCGAACATCACCCGCACAGTCGCGACCGAAGAGCGAAGGCCCGCCTCTTCCCGTGCCCGGCGCAGGCGGATGTCGCGCTCATGGCCGCGCAGGCCATTCGGCACCCAGTCATGGGTCAAGATGGCGACGGTCATCGCGGGCTTTCGGTTTGTCCGGTTGTGGCCGACGTCATCGCCCGGCGCCATCCGCGCGCCCTTCCCCGGCCCCAAGGGTCATCGCCGAACCCAGCGAAGAACGACCGAAGGGAGTGATGAGCGCCCCCTCCGAAAAGAAAAAGGGCAGGCCCGCAGGCCCGCCCAACATCACAAGGGAACGGGGAGGTCGTTCCCTGCGAGGATTACTTCGCTGCCGCAGCAACTTTCTTGGCAGCGGTCGTGACTTCGGCGGTCGCCTTTTTCACGGCGGCTGTCGCATCTTCCGACAGATCCTTGCCGGCAGCCAGCATCAGTTCGACCGTTTCCATCTGCACTTTCTTGGCGATCTCGGCGAACGAGGCCATGTGCTCGGTCGCCAGTTCCGACGAAGCCGTCAGGAAATCGGTCATCGACTTGGTGTACTCGGCAGGCTCGGCCTTGGCCTTGGCGGCAACGGCCAGCTTCGCCAGCGATTCCTTGGCCCATTTGGCCGACAGTTCGGTCGACTTTTCAGCAGCGTCGATCGCCACTTTCGAGAATTTCTCGGCCATCGCAGCCTGGGTCTTGAACGCGTTCTGCATGGCAGATGCATCCATCGGGAAAGCGGCCATCATGTCTTGCATGACTTTGGTGAAATCGGGTGTTGCGGTCATTTGCGTTGCTCCTGTTACCGGGCATCGTGCCCGCTGGTGATGACAGACATATACATGCTGCATCGCAGCAATTCAAGGTTGTTTCTGCATTGCAGCATTGCGTCGCAGGCATGGCGGGAATTGCCCGAAGGATCAGGGGCTTGGGTTTGCCCCGACGTAGGTGCCCGGCGCAGGGGCCAGGATTTCAGCCCCCGAATCGCCGGGCACCCGCGCGGGGACCTGCCCGCCAGACCGTTCCGCCAGCCAGGCCCCCCAACGTGGCCACCAGCTGGCCGCGTGGAAGGTTGCACCCGCCAGCCATTCATCCGCTGTGGTCAGGGGTGCATCACTGACATAATGGCCATACTTGCCCTTGGACGGCGGGTTGACGATGCCCGCGATATGCCCGGACTGTGACAGGATGAATGTCCTGTCGTCAGACCCCATCTGCCGCACGCCATTGAAGCTGGCTTTCCAGGGCGCGATATGGTCGGTCTCGCAGGCGACCGCGCAAAGCGGCACCTTGATCCCGGTCAGGCTGACAGGCTCTCCGAACACCGGGAACTGGCCACGCGCAAACCCGTCATTCTGGCAAAGGCCCCGCAAATACTGCACCGCCATTGTCGCAGGCAGGTTGGTGCCATCGCCGTTCCAGTACAGCAGGTCGAACGCCGGAGGGGCCTCGCCCAGCATATAGCTTTTGATCGCCGGCTGATAGATCAGGTCATTCGACCGCAGAAAGCTGAAGGTCCGCGACATGAAGAATTTCGACAGGATGCCGTCCTGCATCGACTGGCGTTCGATGCCGTCGACAAAGTCATTGTCAAGGAACACGCCCACTTCGCCCGGATCAGAGAAATCCGTCAGCGTGGTAAAGAACGTGGCCGATTTCACCGTTGTGTCACCCGCCCGTTCCAGATGCGCAAGCGTCAGGCCAAGCGTGGTGCCTGCGATGCAATAGCCCACGGCATTGATCTGCGGCGCCCCGGTGATCCGGCGCACCTCGGCCATCGCCCGCAGGTATCCGTCGCGGATATAGTCATCCATGCCCACATCGGCATAACTGGCATCAGGGTTCACCCAGCTGACGACAAACAGCGTAAAGCCCTGATCTACAAGCCATTTGATCAGGCTGTTCTGGGCCTTGAGGTCAAGAATGTAAAACTTGTTGATCCAGGGTGGAAAGATCAGCAGCGGGGTTTCGTGCACCGTCCCGGTGGTCGGCGCATACTGGATCAACTCTAGCATGCGGTTGCGAAACACCACCGCGCCCGGCGTGGTGGCAAGGTTCTGCCCGACATGAAATGCGCCCGGATCGGCCAGCGTCACCAGAAGATCACCCTGATTGGCCTCGATATCCCGCACAAGATTTTCCAGCCCCTGCACCAGACTTTCGCCATCCGTCGCCACCGCGCGTTCCAGGGCATCCGGGTTGGTGCCCAGAAAATTGGTGGGCGCAAACATGTCGACGATCTGGCGGACAAAGTAATCGACACGCCGCTGCTCTGCCGGACCCAGATTGTGCAGGTCCGACACGGCCGTGGTGACGGCTTCGGCGTTCAGTTGGTATTGCTGTTTCAGGTAGTTGAAGGCGGGATGCGTGTCCCACAGCGGGTTGGCAAAGCGTTTGTCCTTTGGTCCGGGGTCTTCGGGCGCGCGCAGCGCCCCCGAGGCCAGCGCCTGCTGCGCCTCGACATAATGCTTCAGACTTTTGCCCCAGTAGCTGACCTGCTGTTCAACGATGCGCGCCGGATTCTGCATCATCTCGGTCAGATAGGCCGCAGCCGCCTTGACATAAAGTTCCTGATTGGGCCCATGCAGCGCCTGATCCGCTTCGCGCTTCTTGGTCATTGCGGCCACCAGGCGGGTCGACAGGGCCTCGACCTTCGCCAGATTTGCGTTCAGGCGGTCAACGTTAGGGCCTACTTCACGCTCTTCTGTTGTCATGTGCAAAAATCCGTCCTATCTTTGCTGCTGTGCAGCATTGGTCGATTTGTTTTCCTGGTGGGGACGCGGCGATCACGAACCGGGCACCCCGCCAGGGTTAGGAGACGACATGAAGTATATGCTTTCATACGACCTGATGGAGACTGCACGCAACACGAATGCCTGGATGGGGGCCACGGCGCGGGCCATGGCGTCTTACCCGGCCTTTGCGCTGTCCATGAACCCATGGCTGAAACTGACGGCCGCCTGGGGCGAGGTCGCCGAACGCAGCTTTGAACGCATGATCGTCAAGCCAGACTGGGGCATCCGGTCGATCGTCGGGCCAGACGGGCAGGACCATCTGATTGACGTCAAACCGGTGGTGGAAAAACCCTTTGGCGATCTGGTGCAGTTCTTCGTCCGTCGTCGAGCCCCCATGGCGCGCAAGGTGCTGCTGGTGGCCCCGATGTCAGGGCACTATGCCACCCTGTTGCGATCCACGGTGAACAGCCTTTTGCCCGATGCGGATGTGTATATCACGGATTGGCACAATGCGCGGGATATTCCGGTATCGGCCGGCAAGTTCGATGTCGAGGATTACACGCTGTATCTGGTGGAATTCATGCGTGCCCTTGGGCCGGACACGCATGTGATCGCGGTTTGCCAGCCTGCGCCGCTGGCGCTGGCGGCCACGGCCTACCTTGCACAGGAAGACCCGGCCGCGCAGCCAAAGACGCTGACATTGATCGGCGGGCCGGTCGACCCTGACGCTGCCGCCACGGATGTGACGGATTTTGGACGCCGGGTGACGATGGGCCAGCTGGAACAATTCGCCGTGCAGCGCGTGGGTTTCAAGTACAAGGGCGCAGGGCGGATGGTCTATCCGGGCCTCTTGCAACTGCAAAGCTTCATCTCGATGAACATGGAGCGGCATTCAAAGGCCTTTTCCGAACAGATCATGCGCGTGGCGCAGGGGCAGGCCTCGGACCATGACAGTCACAACCGGTTCTATGACGAATATCTGGCGGTCATGGACATGACGGCAGAATTCTATCTGTCAACGGTCGAGCGTATCTTCAAAGGACGCGAGATTGCGCGCAACGCATTCGTTGTTGACGGGCGCAAGGTCGATATCGCTGCCATCACCAAAGTGGCGGTGATGACGGTGGAAGGGTCACATGATGACATTTCGGCCCCCGGCCAATGTGTGGCGGCACTTGATATGCTGACCGGGGTGCCGGACAGCATGAAGGCGCAACATCTGGAAGACGGTGCAGGCCATTACGGCATCTTTGCCGGGCGCAGCTGGCGGCTGAACATCCGGCCGCTGGTGCTGGGGTTCATTGACAAGCATGCAGGCGGGAAAAAGCCCAAGGTGCAACTGGCGGCGGGGTAGACCGTCAACGCAGTGCAACAGCGTTGACGGGGAAAAAACGGAGTTTTGCAAAACTCCGAACCGGAAAATTCGAATTTTCCGGACCGATTTCTTCGAAGAAATCGGCTGTTGCACAATCGTCCAAGCATAAGTCTCTCGCTTAACGCAGGAACAACGGCTCGCCCAGAAACCCCGTGATCACCTCATTCACCGCATCAGGCGCCTCAAGCGTCGGCAGGCTGCCCACGCGTTCAATCACCACCAGCCGTGCATGCGGCATCAGGCTTTCCATGAATTCCATCCGGCGCGGGGACACGATCCTGTCCTCTGCCCCCGCAATCAGCAGCGCCGGCATCGCCGCCTTGCGCAGCGTCTTTTGCTGATCCGGCCGGCGCTGCAAGGCGCGTGACTGGCGCAAATAGACCCCTTCGCCCAGATCAAAGGCCATGTCCCGCTGCACGTCTATCGCGAATTCCGCGTCCGGCCCCGTGCCCACGCAGACATCGGCCAGCAGCATTTCACCCATGCGCCCTGCCCGCACTGCCACCATGCGCACTTCGCGCTCCGCCGCCACCTTCGGGTCTTCCGGCAGCGGGTCTGTCGCAACAAAGATCACCCGCGTGATCCGGTCTGCCGCCCGCCGCATCACCTCCAGGGCCACAGCACCGCCCAACCCCATGCCCATCAGCGCAAACCGCGGCGGGCAGGCATGCAGCACGGCCTCGGCCATCGGTTCGACCGAATGGCCCTGCACGGGCAGGCTGACCGTCACCCCCATCTTCTCGCCGACCGCCAGCATCTGCGGCAACACCACACGCGCATCGGCCAGCAGCCCCGGAATGATGACGAGCGGATCGTTCACAAGCCGTTCGCCCCCATCCATGCCGTGATCACCGCGGTCGCCTTCGCCGTTTGCCCCGGCGACAGGATATCGCCTGCAATCACATGGTGATAGGGATCATCCCCTTCACCCATCACCAGTTTTTCCTCGGCCACCGCCCCACCCCAAGCGCCCGCAACCGCCGGAATGCGTGCCGGGTCGATCACCTGATCCGCCTCGGCATAGATCAGCAGCAACGGCACCGTTGCCCCGCTCAGGTCAAGCGCGCGCCCCTCACGCACCAATGCCGCCATCGGAAACAGGGCCGTCGTCGGGTAGGTATGCGTCCAGTGCGCGGCATGCAGCGCATTGTGCGGCGCGAAACTCCGTGTCGCCCCCGCCACCACCGGCCCCCACCACCGCGCCAGCGGCATGTCGAGGATCATCCCCGCCGCTGATTTCAGCCCGAAGTTCGGCGAGATCATCACCACCCCCGCCAAGCCATCCTTCAGGGCCGGATCAACCGCCGCAATCGCCGCCAGCGGCGCCCCCGTGCTGGTGGCAATGACCACTACCCGGTCACCCAACCGCCGCCCGATCGCCATGGCTTCGGCCATGTCCTCGACCCAGTCACCTGCCGTCGCCATGGCCATTGCCTCGCCCGAACGCCCGTGCCCTGCCAGCCGCGTAAAGAACAGGTTCGCCCCCGCCGCCTGCGCCACATTGTCGGGCACCGGCCGGATTTCCTCGGCCGTCGCCGAAAACCCATGCACATAGACAATCGCCAGCGGTGCCTTCGCCCCCACAGCCCCCGCCCAGACAATACGCTTGGCGGACCCTTCGGTAATATCCGTAAAGGCCGCCTCGCTTTCAGCCAGATAGGCATCCAGATCATCCGGCAGGCTGGCGGCATCAAAGCTGATGGCCCGATCGACACTGTCACGCGGGAAGGTGAACGCAAGGCAGGCGATGATCACCGCCACCGCTGCAATGAATTTCAGGATCAATCGCATAACACATCCTCCACCGACGCGGCGATCAGTGCCAGACAGTCGCCCGTGGAAAACCGATGATCGGCCCCCTTGACCAGCGTCAGGCGCACATCATCGCCCGTCAGGTGATCAAGCAAGCGTAACGCCACGGCAGGCAATACGTCCGTATCCGCCGTGCCCTGCAAAAGTCGCACCGGAAAGGGCAGGTGCAGGGCTGCGTTCAGCACCTGCTGCGCGCGCCCATCCTCGATCAGTTTGCGCGTGAAAACATAAGGTTGATCCGCATAATCCGACGGCTGCACGATCCGCCCGTCCCGCGCCATTGCTGCGCGCTCTGCCGGTGTCATCTCGGCCTCTATATCCGCCGTGAAATCCGGGGCCGCCGCTATGCCGACCAAGCCCGCTATATTGTCCGGCTGCGCCCGCGCAAGCAGCAGCGCAATCCAGCCCCCCATGGATGACCCCACCAGCACCTGCGGCCCCACCGTCACCGCATCAATCACCGCCGCCGCATCCGCCGCCCAATCGCCGATGCAGCCATCCTCGAACGCACCGCCAGACTGCCCATGCCCAGAATAATCAAGCCGCAGGAAGGCCTGCCCGCGCGCCTTGGCCCATCCTTCCAGATACACCGCCTTGGTGCCGCCCATATCCGATTTGAACCCACCCAGAAAAACCACACCCGGTGCCGCACCCGGTGTGTGGTGATAGGCAAGGCGGCGGCCTGCGGGCGAGGTCAGATAGGTCGGATCAGTCACAGCAGGGCCTTTCGTTTCGCGAACCTTAGCGTCAGCCCGTTGACAAGGCTACTGCCGCTTGCCATCAAGCGCCCACATAACCCGCAACCGGGCGTTTCGTAGGCGCCAAACAGACGAGGGAGACAGCAATGTCCCAGATTTCCCTGACATTTCCTGATGGTAACAAGCGTGAGTATGCCGCTGGCGTCACCGCCGCCGAGGTGGCCCTGTCCATCGCGCCGGGGCTGGCGAAAAAGGCCATCAGCGCCAGCGTGAACGGCGCGCATTATGATCTGGCCTGGCCCATCACCGCCAATGCCAGCATCGCCATCCACACCATGGCCGATGACGCGCAGGCACTCGAACTCATCCGCCACGACTGCGCCCATATCATGGCCCGCGCCGTGCAGGAAATCTGGCCGGATGTGAAGGTCACCGTCGGCCCCGTGCGCGACGAGGGCTGGTTCTATGATTTTGACCGGGCAGAGCCGTTTACGCCCGAAGACCTTGGCCAGATCGAGGCCAAGATGAAGCAGATCATCAACGCGCGCGAACCTGTCAAAACCGAACTTTGGGATCGTGAGCGCGCCCGGAAATACTACGCCGACCGCGGCGAACCTTTCAAAATCGAACTTCTGGACCGTATTCCCCCCGGCGAAGACATCCGCATGTACTGGCATGGCAACTGGCAGGACCTGTGCCGTGGCCCGCATCTGCAGCACACAGGCCAAGTGCCCGCCGATGCGTTCAAGCTGACGCATGTCGCGGGGGCCTACTGGCTGGGCGATGCCAGCCGCCCGATGCTGCAGCGCATTTACGGCCTTGCCTTCAAGAACCGCGATGACCTGAAGGCGCACCTGACCATGCTGGAAGAGGCCGCCAAGCGCGACCACCGCAAGCTGGGCCGCGAGATGGAGCTGTTCCACATTCAGGACGAAGCGCCCGGCATGGTGTTCTGGCACCCCAACGGCTGGCAGATTTACCGGGGCCTTGAGGATTACATGCGCCGCCGTCTACGCGTAGCGGGGTATCGTGAGATCAAGACGCCGCAGGTGGTGGACCGCGTGCTGTGGGAAAAGTCGGGGCACTGGGAGGCCTACCGCGAGAACATGTTCATCGTGGAGGTGGACGAAGAAGGTGCGAAGGAAAAGCGGATCAACGCGCTGAAACCGATGAACTGCCCCTGCCATGTGCAGGTGTTCAATCAGGGTCTGAAGTCCTACCGCGACCTGCCCTTGCGGTTGGCCGAATTCGGGTCGTGCCATCGGTATGAAAGCTCCGGCTCCATGCACGGCCTGATGCGCGTGCGCGGGTTCACGCAGGACGATGCGCATATCTTTGCCACGCCCGATCAGATTGAATCCGAATGCGCCAGCTTCATCGCGCTGTTGACCTCGGTCTACCACGACCTTGGTTTTGACCGGTTCGAGATCAAGCTGTCGACACGCCCAGAAGTCCGGGTGGGTTCAGACGCAGTCTGGGACAAGGCCGAAGGCGCGCTGGAACAGGCCATCAAAGGTCTTGGCCTGCCATTCCAGATCGCCGAAGGTGACGGGTCGTTCTACGGGCCGAAGCTGGACTTCAAGCTGACCGATGCCATCGGCCGCGAATGGCAATGCGGCACTTTCCAATGCGACTTTAACCTGCCCGACCGGCTTGGCGCGGAATATGTCGGCGAGGATGGGGCCAAGCATACGCCTGTCATGCTGCACCGCGCCATCCTTGGCTCGTTCGAGCGTTTCATCGGTATCCTGATCGAAAACTACGCGGGCAAGCTGCCGTTCTGGCTGGCGGCGCGGCAGGTTGTCGTGGCCTCGATCGTGTCGGACGCCGACGCCTATGTGCATGAAATCGTCGCCGACCTGCGCAAAGCTGGCATCCGGGCCGAGGCGGACGTGCGCAACGAAAAGATCAACTACAAGGTGCGCGAACATTCCGTCGGCAAGGTTCCGGTGATTCTGGCCATTGGCATGAAAGAGGTCGAGGAGCGTACGGTTTCCCTGCGCCGCCTGGGCGATACGCTGACCACCGTTCTGCCCCTTGCAACCGCGATCATGACCCTCGCTGCCGAAAGTCTGCCCCCTGACCAACGCTAGGGAATCGGCAAAGGCCTGCCGATTGATGATTCGTCCTTGATTTTTCAGGCCGAACAATCATCCTTCCGGTTGTGATGACAGACTTTCGACGCGCCTTCTGACCACCACGGCAGCCGGACGACAAGGAAGACCTGGCTGCACGACCATCTGCAATGGTGCCGGTGGGGGATAACGGAAGGAGACGCGGCATGCCGACGGGCACCGTAAAGTGGTTCAACAGCACAAAGGGCTATGGCTTCATCGCCCCGGATGATGGCGGCAAGGATGTGTTCGTGCATATCTCGGCCGTGGAACGCGCCGGGTTGAAAGGCCTGAACGACAACCAGAAGATCGGGTTCGAAATGCAGACGGGCCGTGATGGCAAGCAGTCTGCAGGCGACCTGCGACTGCTTTAAGACAGATACATTTCACAGGTTTACGGAAACGGCCCTTGCGCCCCGCCAAGGGCCGTTTTCACATGTAGCGCGCCTGCACGGCGTCATCCCAGCCCAGGGTCAGCCCTTCTGACGACCGGATCACCGGCCGTTTCATCAGGGTCGGGTGCTCTCGCAGTTGCGCATCCGCTTCGGATGCCTTCATCCAGTCCGACAGACCCCGCCATGTCGTGCTTTGGGTGTTGATGATTTTCGTGCCGAATTCCGTAATGAACTCGGCAATCTCGGCCTCGGCCAGCGGTGTTGCCCGCACGTCGTGAAACGCCACTGCATACCCCGCCGCCGTCAGCGCCTTTTGCGCCTTCTTGCAGGTATCGCAGGTGGAAATGCCGAACAGCGTCAGTGTCTTGGCCATGGCTTGTCCCCCTAATTGCCCCTGCATGCAGGCTTACTGCGCCGCTATCCTGCCGTCAAAGCCCGCGTGATCACCACGCCTGCCCAGGCCGATAGCGCCGTCAGCAGCGTGCCCCAGACCGTATCCGTCAGCACCATCTGCCAATGCCAGTCGCGCATGATCGCATAGCTTGTGAATTCATAGGTGCCATAGGCCATCGCCCCGATCACCGCCGCCGGCAACAGCACAGACCCGCCTTCGCGCAGCGCAGGCCAGCTGACCAGATAGATAAGCCCCGCCACATAGGCCCCATAAAAGGCCGCCGCCGGCCCAAGGCGGATGGGGTCTGCCATCAGGGGGCCGATGTGGCGCATGAACAGCGGCTTCATCACAAGCGTCAGCATGATGGCATCCAGCACCAGAAAAACAATCGCCGTGCTGGCATAAAGCGTGACAAGCTGCATCTGACGACCCCGGCCCCTGTGATCCCTGCCCGCTACACCTAACGCGCCTGACCGCCGGGTCCAGTGCCAGCCCCCCCGTCACCGATCAGGATCGCCCGGAAATCGTTCACATTCGTCCCGGTCGGCCCCGGGCTGAACAGATCACCCAGCAGATCAAAGGCTGTCCAGGCATCATGCCCCGCCAGCAGCGCCGCCGGATCATGCCCGGCCTGCCGCAGCCGTGCCGCGCTTGCCCCATCGGCAAAGGCACCTGCATTCGCCTCGGACCCATCGATGCCATCGGTATCCGCCACCAGCGCCGCAAAGGGCACATCCGCCGCCGCCAGCGCCAGCGCCAGCGCAAATTCGCTGTTGCGCCCGCCCTTGCCGGCCGCCCCTTGCAGCGTCACCGTCGTCTCGCCCCCCGACAGCAGCACCACGGGCCGCGTGAACGGCCGGTTGCGCAAGGCCACTTCCTGCGCCAGCGCCGCATGGACCCGCGCCACATCGCGCGCCTCACCCTCGATCGCATCCGACAGGATCGCCGCCGGGATGCCCGTCGCCTGCGCTGCCGCCGCCGCCGCCTCAAGCGACAAGCGGGCCGAGGCGATCACCCGTACCTGATGCCCCGCAAAGGCCGCATCGCCGGGGTCTGGGGCCTGCCCCACATCCCCCGCCAGCCAGCCCGCCACCGCCGGGGGCAGCGCGATGCGCCAGTTGGCCACCAGCGCCCGGGCCGCCGCCCGGCTGCCCGTGGCCGGCACCGTGGGCCCCGATGCCACCTGCGCCGGATCGTCGCCCGGCACGTCAGACACCACCAGCGTCACCAGCCGCGCCGGCGCACAGGCCAGCGCCAGCCGCCCGCCCTTGATGCCCGACACCTGCCTGCGGATCGCGTTCATGGCCGAGATCGGCGCGCCACTGGCCAGCAACGCCTTGTTCAGCGCCACCTCATCGGCCAGCGTCAGGCCCGGTGGCGG
>JALOSO010000292.1 GCA_025458385.1 Paracoccaceae bacterium
CGCTGTCGCCTTTGGGAATCGGGATGGGTTTCTGTCCGGATCAACCTGTTGAAATCAGGTGGGGTAGGGCAGGGCGGTCAAAAACGACCGTATTTGGAAAAGTGGCATTCATCTTAAATGTTTCAGGGCTGCAGGCGAGGATCCAGAGCAAAGCGTTCTTGGGTAACATCGTCGTAGTCAGCCGCTGGTTTTGTCGCATCGAAAATCAGGTTCCAGCTATGTCGCGACACGGCGCTCGGGATCAGGATGAAACGATGATGCCGTAGAAGTTCGTCCCCATACTGCTGCTGGTTCTTGTTTGGGGTACACGGGTATAACCAATTTGGGTTGGGCACGTCATCCGGCCCAACGATATGGACCCCCGCCGGGTCGATGATGCGGCCAGAGGTCAGAACATGGGGCTGTGTGTCAATCACACGAAACCCCTTATGTACAGCGACCTCCAGCGTCGCTGTGGACGGATCGAGCGATGCGTAGATCGCCCGCGTACCAGGTGCGTTCCACCTGCCGCCCACGCGAAAACTCCCCTCTCCGGTATTCCAGGTCGCGGCGTGCCGTTCCGCATCCAGCCGCCAGAAGCGGATCTCTCCGCCCCCAAGCGGTGGAGGCAGCGGTGTCATACATAAACCCCGTATTCGATACGCGTCAGATAATCCTCAACGGCCTCCACCCCGACGGCCGTGCTGAGCAGATCGATCGGCCGACGCTGATCCAAACCGATCGCAGGCGCGTTCAACCACGCCTCCGCCTCCGCCTTGGAACCGAAAATCTCGGAAGCGCGGCCAAGAATCTCGGCGAATTTCCAGGTCCGGTTGCTCTGTTCAACGCTCAGCACGGCGTCCGGAGCATCTTTCTTGCGGCGCTGAAGTGTTCTGACGCTGATCCCGATTGCCTTTTCCAGAGCGGAATCTGCGGTCAGAAAGGCAACCTGAGAGGTGAGGTGCAGCAGGGCAGCCGAGGGCAAGCCCAACATTAGAATATCATGTGCTTCGAGGTTATTGCGCACCGGCTTCTGGATAGTATCCCTTCCGCCCAGCAGAGCATATGTGCGAGCGATGTAGTGTTCAGCTGATGCTGTTTGCGCCATACGATCCTCCAGTGCGTCACATGTCGTAAATCATATGACATGTGACGCTGGCGATTTCAAGGTCGGTCACTTTCTGATTCCGCACCGCCAGAACCACCGCTTTATCCCCATCAAGCCGGTACAGGACCACGTATCCGCTATCCCCGAAACCGATCAGCCATTCCCGGAATTCCGGGTCCATCCGCTCAACAGGCCGGACGGCACCGGGATGCTCGGCGACCACACGCATCCCTTCCCGGATGGCCTTGACCGCGCTTGAGGCCGCCGTAGGGTTTTTCGGGGCAAGGAACCGATAACAGCCCTGAATTGTTGATTGTCACTGAGAACTTATGGGGTGGATACCCCCTCCCGACGGCATCTGTGTGCCAAGGTGGGTCTGTTAGAATCTACAAAGGAGGACGGTCATGTCGGAGATTATCACGGTCGGGCTCGACCTGGCGAAGAATGTGTTCCAGGCGCATGGTGCTGACGCCTCGGGGCGTGCGGTGCTGCGCAAGAAGCTGCGGCGAGATCAGGTGCTGGCTTTTTTCGGCCAGTTGGCGCCTTACGTGGTGGCGATGGAAGCCTGCGGCGGTGCCCACTTCTGGGGCCGCGAGATCGGGAAGCTGGGCCATGAGGTGCGGCTGATCCCGCCGGCCTATGTGAAGCCCATCGTGAAGCGTCAAAAGAATGACGCGGCTGATGCCGAGGCGATCTGCGAAGCGGCGATGCGCCCGACCATGCGCTTCGTGCCTGTGAAGAGTGAAGAAACCCAAGGAGCCGCTATGGTCTTCCGGATCCGCGAATTGCTGATCCGCCAGCGGACGCAGGCGATCAACGCGCTCCGGGGCCATCTGGGCGAATTCGGCCAGATCGTGTCGCAGGGGGCAGCCAACGCTGCACGGCTGATCGCCATTGTCGAGAACCCAAACAGCGGATGCCTGTCGATGGCGTTTCCACGCTGAAGGTGCTGATTGGGGCTCTGACCCATCTGGACACAGAGATCGACAGGCTCGATGCTGAGATCGCCCGCCGCGCCAAGGAGAAGGAGGTGGCCCGGCGGCTTATGACCGTGCCGGGAATTGGCCCCTTGATCGCAACGGCCATCGCGGTGCTGGCCCCGCCGCCTGAGACCTTCCGCAAAGCGCGCGACTTCGCCGCCTGGCTGGGTCTGACACCCCGCCAGAATTCCACCGGCGGCAAGCAACGGCTCGGGAGAACGACGAAGATGGGCGAGCGTTCCCTGAGGCGGCTGCTGATCATCGGCGCGAACAGTGTCATCATCAAACGGCATGTCTGTATATCCGCGCGGCCGGGCACGTGGTTGGGTGGAACATTGACGCGCAAGCCGCCGACGCTAGTGCGAGTGGCGCCGGCGAATAAGATGGCACGGATCGTCTGGGCCCTGATGGCCCGTGGCGGCGTCTATCAGTCTCCGACCGCGGCGGCGTAAGCCGACCGTCGGTCGCGAGGACGTCGGAGCGACAGAGGGCAAAGAGAAGTTTGGCGCAACGGTTGAAGACGGGATCAGAGACACCAGCCTGCAACAAAGTGCCTTAGAGCACGTGGCGTTGATTTGGGGCCTGATCCGCGAACACCATACGGGCCTACGGCATGGAAATGGCCGCAACAGAGGCCGGATACATGTCAGCACCCGACAGCGCACAAAACTTGTCCAGAAACCCTCTTGCGCAAGGGGCGGTTATACATGTTGCACAACTCTGGGCGCCAAGGATTCACATCGTGAATCCGTGCGGTTAGACAGGCCGCATGAGCAAGCCAACACATGCCCGATACCGCACCACAAACTGGTCAAGCTACACCGCCGCGTTGCGCAAGCGCGGGTCTTTGCTGATTTGGCTGGACAAGGAGATGGCTTGGCTCGCGCCGCCTGAAACTAAACCCGGTCGGCCGGCGGTGTTCTCGGATGCGGCGATTCAGTTCTGCCTGACGATCAAGGTCCTGTTCAAGCTGCCGCTGAGACAAACGACCCGGATGGTCGCCAGCTTACTGAAGTTGGCGAACCTGCACTGGGTCGTGCCCGACTATACGACCCGGTGTCGCCGGCAGAAGACGCTGGTGGTTCAGATCCAATATCGGCGCGCCGATGGGCCGCTGAACCTGCTCATCGATAGTGCCGGGATCAAGTTCCTTGGCGACGGCGAATGGCAGGCGCGCAAGCATTGTGTTCAGGGCCGACGCCAGTGGCGCAAAGTGCATTTGGCCATTGATACAGCCACTTCGGACATCCGGACGGTGGAATTCACCTCCAGCAGCAATGGTGACAGCTCCGTGCTGCCAGAACTACTCGATCAGATCCCCGAAGGCGAAGAGATCGGCACCGTAACCGCCGATGGTGCCTATGACACCCGGCGCTGCCACACCGCCATCATCGACCGGCAGGCCACCCCGATCATCCCGATCCGAAAGAACGGGCGGCCTTGGAAAGAGGACTGCCCAGCGGCCTTGGAAAGAGGACTGCCCAGCCGCCATCGCACGAAATGAAACGCTGCGCGCCACCGGGCACTATGGCAGGGCGTTCGGGAAGCGCTGGACCGGATACCACGCCCGAAGTCGGATCGAAGCGAAGATGCGATGCTTGAAAGCCTTCGGAGAACGCATCGCCCCCAGACACCCCGACAGCCAAACCGCCGAAATCCAGATCCGCGTCGCCCTCATCAACCGCTTCAACGCACTCGGCACCGCCGAAATCGTCCGCGTGGCATGACGCTAACGGGGAAAGGGGCTGTCATGCATCAGGCGTGACTTACGCAACATCGCCCAGTCAACACCAAGATAAAGGCAGCATTCGGAACGTCACATCCTCAGATTATGCCACGACAAAGCAGCCTTGGGAATCCTATGTCAGGCGTGGAACACTAGTGGCCGAAAGATAGCAGGGACCCTGAAATCTGCGGCAATGTTGCGAAAATCTGGACAAACACGCTCTCCAATGCAGATTAACGCGCTGGCGGCCAACGCCCCTCGGCCTGCATCGCCTTGACCTGATCCGGGGTATAGACGCGACTGAGCAAACCTGCCTGCGCCAATTTCTTGCGCACAGCCCGCAGCGCGGGTCCAAGGCTCCCATTGGGATCGACCCGCGTGATTGTGGCATTATGTGCCAGTGTGAATCCTTGGCGATCGGCCACATCCATGCGTGCGCCGCGCTCGATCAGATACAAGACCATCGGCCAGTTATCCGCCATCGACGCCGCAAGGACTGGGGTTGCGCGCAAAAATCCCGGAGTTTCGATGCTGCCCCCGGCATCGATCCACGCACCAACAGCAGCCTGATCGCGCTGCTTGATAAGCCAGAAAATACCGGGCAAGCCATCAGGGCCCTTGGCCGTGATATCGACCTGTTGTCCATTCGCCATATTCGCTCCAATCTGCCATAGGGCCAAGGTCCCGATGACCATAAGGACCCCTACTCTGCGCCCCCATGATACCATCACGGGCACCCGTTTTCGGCAGCTTGGTTGCGCAGCATCTCTGCCTCGGCCGCAAGCGCTTCAATGACCGATGCCATCAGGTGCAATCGCCCGCCCCGCGCCGCAGCATGACCGCCTGTGGCCCCTGCGCCTGCCCAGACGCTCCCCTTGAAGGCACCCAGCACTCCCAACAGCCTCCCCGCATAGTCTGTCCATGCACTGTCCCGCGCGGGCGTGCTGTCTTGCATGAAGCTTAGGATGTCACCTTCGACATAATACGCCTGCACAGGGACATTGGCCGTGTCATAGCTATCGACAGTATTCGGGTGCAAAACGGTTGCATTGAATGTACGGCCCGGCGCCCCGCTTACAGTCGAGGCCGCCGAAGCCAAGCCCCCGCCAAGCGAATGCCCTGTGAAGCTGACACGTTCGGGCGCAGCTTGGCTGGATTGCCGCGCGATTTCGGTAGCCTGATCGTAATAAGCTGTTTGCATCCCGAGCCCTAGCCGGGCATTGGTAGTCCAATCCTCGGCACTGGTCATGGATGTTCCTTTGAAGCCGATGACATAACTTTGCTCGCCTGTATCGGGATTGGTCTGAACAAAAACCTCGGAGCGGAAATTGCT
>JALOSO010000293.1 GCA_025458385.1 Paracoccaceae bacterium
GGTGGCCTTGGCCTGAAACGGGCCAAGGGGCTGATACTCCCACGCCTGAATATCGCGTGCTGACCAATCGTTCAGCAGCACATAGCCGAAGATCATCGCGTCCGCCTCGGCCACTGTGACCGGGCCATCCGACGCAACACCCAGCACGGCGCCCAGTTCCAGCTCGATGTCGAACCGCCGGCTGGGCTGAAACGCAGGCATCACATCATCCGGCCCCTTGATCTGCCCCCATGGTCGCCGCACCGGCGTGCCCGACACCACCACCGATGAAGCCCGCCCGTTATAGCCGATGGGCATGTGCCACCAGTTTGGTGGCAACGCCTGCGCAGCCCCCCGGAACATGGTGCCGACATTGGTCGCATGGTGGCGGCTGGCGTAAAAGTCGGTGTATTCGGCCACCATGAATGGCAGATGCAGCGTGACATCGGTCAGGGGCAGCAGATGGTCGGTAACAAGGAACCGTTTGCTTGCCCCCTGTTGCAACAGGGCCGTTACCTGGGCGCGCAAGCTGTCCCAGACCACAGGCCCGGCTTCCATCAGGTCGTTCCAGTAGGGGACATCCAGATAGGGCCCGCCCAGATCAAGCAGTCCTTCGGCCTCGAGCGTGGTCAGGTCAAGGACGCAGTCCCCGATGGCCATGCCGCAATGCGGGGGCGTATCGGCCACTGAAAACACGCCGCAAGGCAGGTTGTTCAGCGGAAAGGGGTGGTCGGGCAGATTTGCGCTTTCAACCCAGGACAGGCGAAGTCCGCTCATTTTACCCCCGCTGTGCCGTCAAACTTTTTCTCAAGGCTTCCCCAGCAGTCGATGTAGTCTTCCTGCAGATGGCCGGCCTGGGCGGCAAAGGGCGTCAGGTGTTGCGGAAAGCGGGTTTCAAACATGAAGGACATGGTATCGCGCAGCTTTTCAGCCTTCAGCACCGTGTTCGAGGCCGCTTCAAAGGCCTGCTTGTCTGGCCCGTGCGGCAGCATGCAGTTATGCAGCGACATGCCGCCCGGGACAAAGCCCTTTGGTTTGGCGTCGTAGATGCCATGGATGTTGCCCATCAGTTCCGACATGACGTTCTTGTGGTACCACGGCGGGCGAAAGGTGTTCTCGGCCACCATCCAACGGTCACGAAACAGGACAAAGTCGATGTTGGCGGTACCTTCAATACCGGAAGGCGCGGTCAGCACCGTGAAGATCGACGGATCGGGATGATCAAACAGGACGGCACCAACCGGGCAATAGCTGCGCAGGTCATATTTGCAGGGCGCATAGTTGCCATGCCAGGCGACAACATCCAGCGGGCTGTGATCAATCCGGGTTTCATGAAACTGACCGCACCATTTCACGGTGACGGTTGACGGCACCTCGCGGTCTTCAAAGGCCGCAACGGGTGTCTTGAAATCGCGCGGATTGGCCATGCAGTTTGCACCGATCGGCCCGCGCCCCGGCAGTGTGAATTTCTGCCCGTAGTTTTCGCAGACAAACCCGCGACAGGGGCCTTCCAGCACCTCGACCCGGTAGACAAGGCCGCGGGGGATGATGGCAATCTCTTGCGGTTCGATGTCGATCACGCCCAATTCCGTGCAAAACCGCAGGCGCCCCTCCTGCGGCACGACCAGAAGTTCGCCATCGGCACTGAAAAAGTAGGCGTCCTTCATCGATTCCGTCACCAGATACACATGGCTGGCCATGCCGGTCTGGGTGTTCACATCCCCTGCCGTCACCATCGTGTGCATCCCGGTGATCCAGGTCAGCGCGTGATCCGGCTGTTGTGGCAGCGGATCCCAGCGGTATTGGCCAAGGCTGATGATATCCGGGTCAATGCAAGGGGCCGATTTCCATAGCGGCACGTCGATCTTGCGGAACCGGTGCGTATG
This sequence comes from Paracoccaceae bacterium, assembly GCA_025458385.1. GTDB lineage: Bacteria > Pseudomonadota > Alphaproteobacteria > Rhodobacterales > Rhodobacteraceae > JAAFHS01. The sequence continues at coordinate 1,866 of JALOSO010000293.1, forward strand.
CTTGACCGAAGGCCGGATGCGATAGCACCATGTCCGTTCGTTCTGATGTGACGGTGCGGTAAAGGCCGTTCCCGACAGTTGTTCGCCATAAAGCCCATAGTTGCATTTCTGCGGGCTGTTCATGCCCTGCGGCAGTGCGTCGGGCAGGGCCTCGGTCTCAAAGTCATTGGCAAAGCCGGGCATGTAACCGGCATGCAGGCCGGGCATGGTTGCCGCGCGCACCATGCCAGCGGGCAGGGGATGGTGGGCCATGATCTGATCCTTTTCGGGGTGGCGATACCGCCCTGTAATAGTTGCATATGCAACCAAGTCAAGTTAAACCACGAAAACGGGGGCATTGGGGGCATCGATGACAATCGTGCTGCATGATTACTGGCGGTCGTCGTCGGCCTATCGGGTGCGCATTGCGCTTGGGCTTGCGGGCCTTGCCTATCAGTCCGTTCCGGTTGACCTGTCGGCTGGTGAACAGCAGTCACCTGCCCATCTTGCGTTGAACCCGCAGGCCCTTGTGCCGGTGCTGCAGATCGACGGGTTGTGCCTGACGCAATCGCTGGCGATCATCGGCTATCTGGATGAAACACGCGGGCTGGGTCTGCTGCCGCAAACACCGGCCGGGCGGGTACAGGCCCATGCTTTGGCGTACGCGATCTGCATGGATACCCAGCCCGTCTGCAATCTGCGCGTTGCGTGCCATGCCGTTGACCTTGGGGGCGCGGCGACGATGGACGGCTGGATGCAGCACTTCATTGCACTGGGCCTTGCCGGGTTCGAAGCCCTGCTGGCCCGCGCGCCGGAGCAACGGTTCTGCCATGGTGACCAACCCGGTCTTGCCGACATCTGCCTGATCCCGCAACTTTACAACGCGCGGCGATGGGGGGTTGATCTTGCGGCCTTTCCCCGTGCCCAAAGGATTTCCGCGCGGGCCGAGGCCCTGCCGGCCTTTGCCGCTGCCCACCCTGACTGCGCCCGGCCCGCTGCGATATGACCAGCGCCTGCACATCGACCTTCCCCGCCGAAAGGACCATCAAGATGGAGACTGCCCCCCAGCCCGCCTTCGATCTGCAAGACTTTCTGCCCTATCTTCTAAATCAGGCGGCCGAGGCAACCTCGCGTGCGTTCCAGACAACCTACCGCGCGGCCTATGGCATGACCCGGACACAATGGCGCATTCTGGCCAATCTGGGCAAGTTTGGCGCCATGACGGCGCGTGACATCTGCGCCATCAGCCATATTGAAAAAACCAAGGTCAGCCGGGCTGTTGCCACTTTGACCGCGCAGGGCCTGATCACGCGCAGCGCCAGTCCGAAGGACCGCCGCGCCGAACTGTTGGCCCTGACAGACCGGGGCCGGACGGTGTTTGCCGATCTGGGCCAGCATGCCATCCGGCATGATGACGCGCTGCGCGCCGCGATTGGCCAAGACGCCGCTGCATCGCTGCATGTCACGCTGCGCCGGATCATCGCCCTGGCAGAGGCGCCTGCAAAAACCGGCCTGCCCGGTCAGCTGGCGGTCAATACCCCGCGATCAATCTGATCCTGCTCGATGCTTTCGAAAAGTGCACGAAAATTGCCTTCGCCGAACCCGTCATCGCCCTTGCGCTGAATGAACTCGAAAAAGATCGGGCCGATCACCGTCTTTGAAAAGATCTGCAGCAGGATGCGC
>JALOSO010000055.1 GCA_025458385.1 Paracoccaceae bacterium
CATGATCACGCGTGACAAGACCGGCACGCTGCACGCCCTGATCAACGCCTGCTCGCACCGCGGCGCCATGCTGTGCCGCCACAAGCGGCAGAACAAGGCGACCTTCACCTGCCCCTTCCATGGCTGGACTTTCAACAACACCGGCAAACTGCTGAAGGTGAAAGACCCCGAAGGTGCTGGCTATCGTGACCAGTTCAACAAGGAAGGCAGCCACGACCTGCGCCGCGTGGCGCGGTTTGAGTCCTATCGTGGGTTCCTCTTTGGCTCGCTCAACCCCGACGTGCCGCCGCTGTCGGATTATCTCGGCGAATCCCGCGTGATGATCGACATGGTGGCCGATCAGTCCGACGAGGGGCTGGAGGTGCTGCGCGGGTCGTCCACCTACACCTATGCCGGCAACTGGAAGCTGCAGGCCGAAAACGGCGCCGATGGCTATCACGTCTCGGCGGTGCATTGGAACTATGTCGCCACCACCAGCCACCGCGCCGATGAAGGCAAGGACGAGGTCAAATCCGTCGATGCCAGCAAGTGGAACAAGCAGAAGGGCGGGTTCTACAGCTTTGACAATGGCCATCTGGTGCTGTGGACGAAATGGGCCGACCCGACCAACCGCCCCCTCGCGCCCCGCCGGGATGAGCTGGTGGCGAAGTATGGCGAGGCCAAGGCCGATTGGATGATCGGCTATCTGCGCAACCTGTGCCTTTATCCGAACCTGTTCCTGATGGACCAGTTCTCCAGCCAACTGCGCGTATTCCGCCCGATCTCGGTCGATCAGACCGAAGTCACCATCTATTGCATCGCCCCGAAGGGTGAATCGCAAGAAGCCCGCACCCGCCGCATCCGCCAGTATGAGGATTTCTTCAACGCCTCCGGCATGGCGACGCCTGATGATCTGGAAGAATTCCGCGCCACGCAAATGGGCTATGCCGCCGCCCCCACCGCGCAGTGGAACGACCTGACCCGCGGGGCCAAGCAGTGGATCACGGGGGCCGATGAAGAAGCTAACCGCATCGGCATGAAGCCGATCCTGTCGGGTGCCCGGACCGAGGATGAGGGCCTGTTCGTCATCCAGCATACCCAATGGACCGAACGCATGGCCGCTGCCGTTCAGGCAGAGCGTGCCGCCATCGCAACCAAGATCGCAGCGGAGTAAACCAGATGAACGCCGTGACCGAAACCACCCTGTCCCATGACGCCATCTGCGCCTTCCTGTATGCCGAGGCCCGTGCGCTGGATGACCGCCGCTTTGACGAATGGATCCAGTTCTACCACCCAGACTGCCCGTTCTGGATGCCCGCCTGGGATGATTACGACACCCTGACCGAAGACCCGGCGAATGAGATGTCCTTGATCCATTACCCCAACCGCGGCGGGATCGAAGACCGGGTGATCCGCATCAATACCGACCGCTCATCCGCCACATCGCTGCCCGAACCGCGCACCGGGCATAACATCACCAATGTCGAGGTGCTGTCGCGTGACGGGCCCAAAACCCACATCCGCTTCAACTGGATGACGCATAACTATCGGTACGGCACAACCGACACCTATTGGGGCACGTCGTTATACACGGTCGATACCGCCAGTGGCGGGCCGCTGATCACCTCGAAAAAGGTGATCCTGAAGAACGACCGCATCCATCATGTGATCGACGTTTACCACATCTGACGCATGCCAAACGGCACCCCGGCGCGGCCCCTGAGGAGGAGGCCCGCCGCGAGGAGGAGGAGGAGCCATGACCTACAAGATCGCCCTGAATTTTGAGGACGGTGTGACGCGCATCATCGACTGTGACGCCGATGAAAAGGTGTCGGATGCCGCCTTCCGGCAAAAGATCAACGTGCCGATGGATTGCCGCGATGGCGTCTTCGGCACCTGCAAGTGCCGCGCCGAGCGGGGCGACTATGTGCTGGGCGACTATCTTGAAGACGCGATGACGGAAGATGAGGCCGCCGCAGGCATGGTGCTGACCTGCCAGATGATGCCGAAATCGGATTCCGTGGTGGTCATTCCGTCCTCGTCGCTTGCGTGCAAGACTGGGGCGCAGAAGGCGGCGGCAACGGTTCTGGGTGTTGATGCGCTGTCGGACACGTCGTACCGGCTGCGCGTGAAGATGGCCGCGCCGATGGGGTTCTTGCCGGGGCAATATGTCAATGTGCAGGTTCCCGGCACCGACCAGACCCGCGCTTACTCTTTCTCCAGCCACCCACAGGCCGATGAGGCATCTTTCCTGATCCGCAATATTCCGGGTGGGCTGATGTCGGGTTATCTGGCCCGTGCGCAGGCTGGTGATGCGGTGGATCTGACCGGGCCGATGGGCGCGTTTTACCTGCGCCCGATCAGCCGCCCGCAGCTTTTTCTGGCGGGGGGCACGGGGCTGGCTCCGTTTCTGGCCATCATGGAAACCACCGCCAGCACCGGCACCGATCAGCCCATTCAACTGGTCTATGCCGTGACCAAGCTGGCCGATCTGGTGGAGATGGACCGTCTGAACGCGCTGGCCGCCCAAATCGCGTCGCTGACGATCACCACGATCGTGGCCGATCCCGCCAGCGGACACGCCAAACAGGGTTACGCCACCAACCACCTGACCGCCGCCGATTTGTGGGATGGTGCGGCCGATGTCTACCTTTGCGGCCCGCCCCCGATGGTCGAGGCGGTGCGCGAGCATATGAAGGCTTTGGGTGTCATGCCCGCGTCCTTCCTGTTTGAAAAGTTCAACCCGTCTGAAACCAAGGCAGCAGCGTGATGCGGTTTCAAGACAAGGTTTTTGCCATCACCGGGGCGGCGCAAGGGATTGGCCGCCGCGTCGCCGAACGCGCCGCAGCCGAGGGCGCTGTGGTGGCCGTGATCGACCGCAGCCCTATCGGGGCCGAGGTGGCAGAGGCCATCACCGCCGCCGGGGGACGGGCGATCTATCTGCCTGCCGATCTGGAAACCCATGCCGGGGCGACGGCTGCGATGCAAAGCACGGTCGATGCCTTTGGCCGCATTGATGTGTCCATCCACAATGTGGGCGGCACGATCTGGGCCAAACCGTTTGAACACTATCAGGCGGATCAAATTGATGCCGAGGTGCGCCGGTCGTTGTTCCCCACGCTTTATTCCTGCCACGCGGTGCTGCCGCACATGTTGACCGCAGGCAAAGGCGTGATCGTCAATGTCAGCTCCATCGCCACGCGCAGCCTGAACCGCGTGCCCTATGCGGCGGCCAAAGGCGGGGTGAACGCGATCACGGCAAGTCTGGCCTGGGAAGTGGCCGACCGTGGCATCCGCGTTGTGGCCACCGCCCCCGGCGGAACCGAGGCCCCGCCGCGCGCGGTGCCGCGCAACCCGAACGAACAATCAGCACAGGAAAAGGTCTGGTATCAGCAGATCGTCGATCAGACGGTCAGTTCCAGCCTGATGCAGCGCTACGGCACTTTGGATGAACAGGCAGGGGTGATCCTGTTTCTGGCATCCGACGACGCCTCTTACCTGACCGGGGTCACGATCCCGGTGGGTGGGGGCGATCTGGGCTAAGGCCTATCACATCCGGCGCCAAGGAGAGAGGGCGCCACAACGGGAGAGAGACCATGAATAAGACCCTTAAGGCAGCCCTTGCCGGGCTTGCCATCAGCACCGCCATGTCTGGGGCCACCTTTGCCGAAGATATCAAGGTTGGCATCCTGCTGCCCTATTCCGGCGTTTACGCGGCGCTTGGGCAGGACATCGACGATGCCTTTGCCCTGGGCCTTGAAACCTTCGGCGCAGATGTGGGCGTGACCTTTGACATCGTGCGCGAAGATACCGAGGTCAAGCCACCGGTCGGCCTTGCCAAGACCAAGAAGCTGATCCTGCAAGACGAAGTCGATGTGATGGTCGGCGTGGTGTCGTCAGGCGTGCTGGGTGCCATCCGTGATACCGTCGATGGCGCAGGCGTGCCGTTGATCGTGGCCAATGCCGGCAATGACGAGGCAACCGGCGCGGCCTGCAGCCCCTTCATCACCCGGATTTCCTTTTCCAACCAACAGGTCAACCGCCCGATGGGGCAATGGATGGTCGATCAGGGCGTGAAGAAGGTGTTCACGATTGCGCCGGATTACGCCGCCGGTCGCCAGATGATTGACGCCTTCACCACCGCCTTCACGGCTGCGGGTGGCGAGGTTGTCGGTCAGGAATGGCCCGCCTTCCAAAAGACGCAGGACTTTGGCCCGTTCCTTGCCAACGCCAAGGCCAGCGGGGCTGATGCGGTCTATGTATTTTTTGCGGGCGGTGAGGCGATTTCCTTTGTGAAACAGTACGATAGCTTTGGCCTGAAGGCTGAGTTGTCTTTGTATGGCTCGGGCTTCCTGACATCGGCCCTTTATGTCGAGGCCGAAGGCCCGGCGGCAGAAGGCATGATCACCGCGCTGCACTATGTGCCAACGCTGGATAACCCGGAGAATGCAGCCTTCGTTGCGGCGTTCATGGAAAAGACCGGGCGCATCCCTTCGGAATACGCGGTGCAGGGCTATGACAGTGCGCGTGCGCTGGTCGAAGCGGTCAAGTCGGGTGCCACAGACCGAGAGACGCTGGCAGCGGCCCTCCCAAAGGTCAGCTTTACCGGCCCGCGGGGCGAGCTGCGCATCGATCCGGCCACCAACAACGTCGTTCAGCCGATCCATGTCTATGAAACGGTCGCCGGTCCGGATGGCCTGACGCAAAAGGTGCTGGCCACCCTGCCCGCCGAGGCTGATCCCGCCAACGGCTGCGTCATGCCTGCGTCCGTCAACTGATGCAACCGGGGGCCGCGTGTCGGCCCCCCACCAACCCCGGAGGGTTCACCATGACCACAGACCTTGGATTCTGGGTGTTGCAGACGCTGAACGCGCTTCAACTCTCGATGCTCCTGTTTTTGCTTTCTGTCGGCCTGACGGTGATCTTCGGGCTGATGCATTTCGTGAACCCTGCCCACGGGTCGCTTTATGCCTTTGGCGCTTATATGGCGGCGTCGCTGGCGGGCGTGCTTGGCTATTGGGGCGGGTTCTTTCTGGTACCCTTGGCTGTCGCGGCCCTTGGGGCGGTGCTGTATTTCACGCTGATCCGCTCACAACGCCGGGCAGGGCCGATGGCGCAGGTTCTGGTGACCTTTGGCCTGATCTTCGTCGCCGTGGATGCTACCCGCCTGATCTGGGGTGATCTGCCCATCGGCATTGCCATTCCTGCGATGTTCGAGGGGCAATTGCCCCTTCTGGGCGTGGAATACCCCATCTACCGGCTGTTCATCATCGCCCTTGGTCTTGTCGTGCTGGCCGCCCTGACGCTGGTGCTGACCCGCACGCAAATCGGCGCGATGATCCGGGCGGGCGTGGACAATGACCAGATGGCCGCCTGTCTGGGCATCAACGTCGAACGCATGTTCTTTCTTGTCTTCGTGGTCGGCTGCGCATTGGCGGGCCTTGCCGGGGCGGTTGCCGCACCTGTGCTGTCCGTAACCCCCGACATGGGCCTGCAAATCCTGATCCCCACGCTGATCGTGATTGTCATCGGCGGGCTTGGCAGCCTGAAAGGTGCTGTCGCCGGATCGCTGATCTTTGGCTTTGTGCAAACCTTTGGCGCGGTGCTGCTGCCCACGCTGAACTCTGTTCTCATCTATGCGCTTCTTGCGGCGGTTCTTGTGATCCGACCCGAGGGCCTTTTGCCCGCGAAAGGGTGATCCGATGTTTACACATACCCCCCTGCGCCTCACCACATTGGCCACGCTGGCGATCGGCGCACTTGCCTATGCCTTTGTCGCGGGCTTCTTCGGGCTGGAAATTCTGGCCGAGATTGCCATTCTGGCCATCCTTGTCATCGCCCTTGATCTGGTTGCCGGGTTCGGCGGCATGTTGTCCTTGTGCCACGGCGCGCTGTTGGGCGTGGGCGCCTATGCCTTTACTGTGGCCGCGAAGGACGCGGGGCTAAGTGCCTTTCCCGCGATGGTGCTGGCTGTGGCCCTGTCGGCGGCGCTGGCCTTTGTCATCGGCGCTGTCTGCGCGCGCAGTATCGGCATCTATTTCATCATGGCCACGCTGGCCTTTGGGCAGATGGCCTACAGCTTTGTGTTCCAGTCGCCCCTGTTCGGCGGTGATGACGGGCTGTCGGGTGCCCCGCGCCCTGACCTGACCGCCATCGGCATCGACCTGACCGACAGCCGCGCCTTTGCGATTTACGCCATCGCCTTGGTCGCGCTGACCTATCTGGTGGCCGCAAGCACCCTGCGGTCGGGCCTGGGACGCAGTCTTGTGGGCCTGCACCACAACGAAAAGCGTCTGCGCGCGCTTGGCCTGACGGTCTGGCGCGCCAAGGCCACGGCCTTTGCCATCTCTGGTGCGCTGGCGGGGCTGGCGGGGTGTCTGGCAGCACAGCACACGCAATACATCTCGCCCGGCCTCTTGTCCTGGACCGTGTCGGGCGAGGCCTTGGTGGTGGTCATCCTTGGCGGGCTGGGCACCTTGGCTGGGCCGATCGTCGGGGCCATCCTGTTCGTGGTGCTGAAGCACGAGATTTCGGCCATCACCCCCTACTGGCACGCCATCGTTGGCCTGATCCTGATTGCCGTGGTGATGAGCCGCGCCAATGGCGTCTTTGGATATGTTGAGGCGCGCATGGCCGCCCGTGCCGCCAAACCCACCCTTGAAAAGGCCAAAGCCGATGCTTGAAACCCGCGCATTGAACAAATCCTTCGGGGCGATCCACGTCACCAAAGGCGTCAGCCTGCGCCTTGAAAAAGGCGAACGCCGCGTGATCCTTGGGCCCAACGGGGCCGGAAAAACCACGCTGTTCAACCAGTTGGTGGGTGAGCTGACGCCAAACAGCGGCAGCATCCATCTGGACGGGGCCGATATCACCGCCCTGCGCGTGGCCGACCGCGCCCGACTTGGCCTCAGCCGCAGCTATCAGAAAAACACCCTGTTTGACGGGCTGACCATCGGCGAAAACCTTGGCCTTTCTGCCGCCGTGGCACTTGGCAAGGGTCAGGGCCTGTGGCGCGACCCGCTGCAAAGCGCCGAGGTGCGCGAGACGGTGAAAGAGGTGGCCGCACAGGTGGACCTTGCGCCCCTTCTTGCCATGCCGGTCAACGCCGTCAGCTATGGCATCCGCCGCCAGCTGGAGGTGGGGATTGCCCTTTCCACGCGCCCCAAGTTCATTCTGATGGACGAACCCACCAGCGGCGTGGGGCCGGAAATGTCCAAGGGTTTTCACCGCCTGCTGAAGGCCTTGCCGCGCGATCTGACGGTTCTGATCATCGAACATGACATGGATCTGGCCTTTGACGTGGCCGACACGATCACCGTGCTGAACTATGGCGAGGTGGTGTTTGACGGGTTGCCGGGGGCGGCGCGCGACAGCCAGCTTTTGAAGGACATTTATCTGGGGGCGTGGGAAGATGCTTGATCTGGCGGATGTTTCTTCGGGCTATGGCGAGACGCAGGTGCTGCACGGGTTGACCCTGCGCGCCGAACCGGGGCGCGTTCTGGCCATTCTGGGCCGCAATGGCGCGGGCAAATCGACGACGCTGAAAACCATCATGGGCCTGCTGCCCGCCAAGGGTGGATCGGTCAGTTTTGACGGGCGCAAGATCAGCGGCATGACACCGTTTGACATTGCCAAACTGGGCATCGCCTATGTGCCCGAAACCCGCGACATCTTCCGCTCACTTTCCGTGCGCGAGAACCTTGATCTGGCCGCGCGGCGGTTTGCCTGCCCGCAGGGTGGCTGGACGCTGGACCGCGTGATCGACCTGTTCCCGCGTCTGGGTGAACGCCTGAACAACGGCGGCGATCAATTGTCGGGGGGCGAGGCGCAGATGCTGGCCATCGCGCGCGGCCTTCTGATGAACCCGCGCCTGCTGATCCTTGACGAGCCGACCGAGGGGCTGGCCCCCATTATCGTCAAGCTGATCCATGACAAGCTGACCGATCTGAAGCATCAGGGCCTGTCGATGGTGCTGGTGGAACAGAACTTTGGCTTTGCCACCAGTTTGGCCGATGATGTGGTGCTGGTGTCGCGCGGGCAGGTGGTCTGGCAGGGCACGCCTGCCGCGATCCGCGCGGACAGCGAATTGCAGCACCGCTGGCTGGGCGTGTAACCCACGCGGGGGCCGGTTGCCCCCCACCCTCTCCCTCCCCACAAGGGGGAGGGAAGCACCCGTTCTGACACGCGGTGAATGCTTTTCAGGCGATGTCTGCGTCAGAATGTCTTGCGCGCCACCTTTTGCGCGATGGCTGCAAAGTTGCGCACATGCACGCCTTGTTCATCCAGCCGGTGGTTGACCGAAACCCCGGTCTGCGCCAGCGGATTGGCGATGTCATGAAACCGCACCCCCGTGCGCTGCACCGACCCCACTGATTGCGGCACGATGGCGACGCCTTCGCCCACTGAAACCAGCGCGATGGCGGTCTGGAAATCCATCGTGAACAGCCGCCGTGCCATTTCGATCCCCAAACCTGCGCAGGCGTTCAGCACGAAATCGGCGAATGAAGGCCGGGGAAACTCGGGGTACAGCACAAAGGCCTCGCCCGCCAACTGGCGCAGATCGACAGCGCCTTTGGGCAGGTCAAGCGTATCGGGCGCGGCCAGCACCAGCGGCTCATCCCCCAATTTTCGCGTGGTAATCTCGGCATCATCAAGCGCGGGGCGGGCGATGGCGATGTCAATTTCGCGCCGGATCAGGCTGCGGTGCAACTGCGCGTTGTTCATCGGGATCAGTGACAGGTTCACCTTGGGGGTAGGCCTTGCGAAAGCTTTTCAGCACGGTCGGCAGAATGCCATAGGTGGCCGACCCCACAAACCCCACGCGCAGCCGCCCTTCGGCCCCTTGGCCGATCCGCCGCACCTCCAGCTTGATGTGGTTGAATTCGGCCAGCATGGCGGTGCCGCGCGCATAAAGCCGTTCACCTGCCTGCGTCATCGTAATGGCATTGCGGCCCCGGTTGAACAGCAAAGCGCCAAGATCATCCTCGATCTGCTTGATCTGCCGGCTGAGCGGCGGTTGCGCCATGCCAAGACGTTCCGCCGCGCGGCCAAAGTGCAGCTCTTCGGCAAGCGCGATGAAGTATTCCAACTGCTTGATGTTCATGGCCGGGCCTCCCCTCCCGTTGCCTTGGTATCCTGCGTATCCCCCCAACCCAAAGCGAAAAAGCCGCACCCCGGATTATGGGGTGCGGCAAGGTTCGACAGGGAGAAGGGTACGGTTACTCGGCCGCCATGGCGGTTGCCGCTGCTTCGGGCTTCAGCGTGAAGTCAAAGCGCAGGTAAAGGTCGGTGCCATGTTCGGCCTTGGCCGGAACGAAATCACCTACAAGGCTGTCTTTCACCGCGAAGACCGAGTCATTGTCCAGCCACTTGGAAGACCGGTCATAGATCTGGCTGACCAGCGTGCGATAGCCATCCTTGGCCACGATAAAGTGCAGATCGCCGGGGCGGTTCGGATGGTGACCCATGTAGCGCAGCAGCTCGCCTGCCGTTTCATCAGCCGGGATCGGATAGGGCACGGGGCGCACGGCGCGCAGGGCGAAATAGCCGTTCTCGTCGGTTTCAAACCGGCCGTGCAGGTTGTAATCGGGCTGGTCGTGGTCGTGGTTTTCATAAAGGCCATTGGGCGCATCTTCCCAGATGTCCATCGTCACACCGGCCAGGGGCTTGCCCGTGGTGTCCTTGACATAGCCTTCCATGAACACGGTCTCTTCGTTGTCGAAGTGCTTTTGCGCGGTGGATGCGCCATGCGGCAGCACAGGCGGATTTTCGCGGTAGAACGGGCCCAGCACGGTGGATTCCGATTCCGTGCCGGTGACCGGGTTGGTCAGCATGTCGCACAGCACTTCGATGCCCAGAATGTCGCCCAGCAGGATGAATTCCTGCCGCTTGTCATCGCAGATCGCCCCGGCGCGGCCAAGGAACATGCAGGCCTCGATGAATTCCGAATGGGTCAGCGTCACGTCTTTGCAGAACCCGTGCAGGTGCTTGATCGCCGCCGTCATGATCTCGCGCTGGCGGGGCGTGATCTCGCCGTTCTGGCCAAGTGATCCGATGACCACATCGGTCACATTGTCGATGGTAACTTTGCTCTTGGTGTCCCTTCTCCGGGCATATGGTGTATCGGGGCGGGCTCTCCGTCCCGCTGATGGGCCGACTATTCACACCCAGCCCCCCCGCGCCAATGACCGCTGGGGTATAGCCCGATACCCCAAGCCCGCATTCCATGGTTCTGCCCGGCGCAGGGTATCGCAGGATACCCTGAACGTCATTGCGGCAATGCACCGTTACGCGCTTTTTCAGGGCCAGACGCCCCGTTCTGCGGGCAAGGAGGACACCATTATGCGCGCCACATTGGCCCGGATGCAGCACAGGCTGCATGAAACGCCCCACCTGTTGCGCCTTGGGCGGCTGTTCAGCGAAACGGTGCTGCTGGAGGTGGACGGGGCCGAGTTCTATCTGACCTTCCGCGATGGCCGGCTTGAGGGCATCGTCGAAGGCCCCAGCCGCAAGACGCCCTGGCGCTTTGCCTTCCGCACCGATGCCGAGGCGCTGGCGCAGTTCTGGCAACCCATCCCGAAGCCGGGTTTCCACGACATCTTTGGTCTGGTGAAAATCGGCCGGGGGCGGATTGATGGCGATATTCTGGCGCTGGTCAAGAACCTGCGATTTTTCAAGGAATTCATGGCGCTGGCCCGCAATGCCACCCGGACGGAGGAACTGGCATGAGCTTTGAGCCCATCATCGGCCGCTATCTGACCGTCACCGTGCAGGGCCGCCAACAGCGCATCTATGTGGAAACCGCAGGGCAGGGCACAGCCGTTCTGTGCCTGCACACCGCAGGGGCCGACACCCGGCAATGGCGGCATATCCTGAACGATGCATGCCTGACGGCGGGCCATCAGTTCTTTGCCTTTGACATGCCGTGGCACGGAAAATCCCTGCCGCCCGAGGGGTTCCAGACCGAAGAATACCTGCTGACCACAGAGGCCTATATGGAAACCGTGCTGGCCGTTTCCCGTGCGCTTGGCCTTGATCGCCCCATCCTTGCAGGCTGTTCAATGGGCGGGCGGATTGCGCTGCAACTGGCTTCGCTGCATGGCCATGCCTTTGGCGGTTTCATCGCCATTGAGGCCAGCGACTTTCAGCCGGCCTGGTATGATATCGACTGGTTCCACCGCCCCGATGCCCATGGCGGCGAAATGGGCGCGGCGCTGGTATCGGCCAACATCAGCCCCCATGCGCCCGATGCCGAACGCTGGAATACCCTGTGGATGTTCATGCAATCCGGCCCCGGCGTGTTTCGCGGTGATCTGTCGTTCTATACCCGCGATGACAGCCTGATCGTCCGTCTTGGCCGCATTGATACCGCCAAAACCCCGGTGCATCTGCTGGTGGGCGCGTATGATCTGACATGCACCCCCGAAGACGCCAAGCGCACCGCCGCCGCCATTCCCGGTGCCACCTGCACCGTGATGGACGAATTGGGTCATTTCCCGATGTCCGAACATCCCGCAGGCTTCCGCCCGTTCTTTGCCGATGCCCTTGCCCGCATGAAGGTGCCTGCCGATGTGTAAGACATGCCAGACCTGCAAAGGGGCCGATTGCCCAAAACGCGCTGCCCTGTTGCCCCCCGCCCCATCGCCGAGGAAACCATGACCACCCCTTGCATCATCTGCGTTGCCATCACCGGATCCTTGCCGCGCAAGGCCGACAATCCCGCCGTGCCGGTCACGATCACCGAACAGATCGAAAGCACCCATGCCGCGTTTGAGGCGGGTGCTACCATCGCCCATTGCCATGTGCGCAACGACGACGAGACGCCTTCCTCCGACCCCGAAAAATTCGCGGCCCTGAAGGAAGGCATCGAGGCGCACTGCCCCGGCATGATCGTGCAACTGTCCACCGGGGGCCGGTCGGGCGCGGGTCAGGCGCGCGGCGGGATGCTGCCGTTGGCACCCGATATGGCCAGCCTGTCGGTCGGCTCGAACAACTTTCCCAGCCGCGTCTATGAAAACCCGCCGGATCTGGTGGATTGGCTGGCGGCGGAAATGGTGACCCATGGCGTCAAGCCCGAGATCGAGGCCTTTGATCTGTCCCATATCCTGAAGGCGCATGAGATGTGGAAAAAGGGCCAGATCGTTGGCCTGCCCTATGTGCAGTTCGTGATGGGCGTGAAAAACGCCATGCCCGCCGACCGCGAGGTGTTTGACTATTACATCAAGACCGTGCACCGCCTGTTTGGCGAGGGCGCGCCTTGGTGCGCGGCAGGGATTGGCCCGAACCAGATCGTGCTGAACGATTGGGCCGTGTCATCAGGTGGCCATGCCCGCACCGGGTTGGAGGATAACGTGCGGCTGGACAAATCCACACTGGCCCCGTCCAATGCGGCCCTTGTGCGGCGCGTGGTGGATCTGTGCGCCAAATACGAACGTCCCGTCGCCACAGCGACGCAGGCACGGCAAATTCTTGGGCTAAGGGCAGCGCCATGAAATCCAAAGTGTATCCATCGGCCGCCGCCGCGCTTGAGGGCCTGCTGTTTGACGGGATGCTGATTGCGTCCGGCGGTTTCGGGCTGTGTGGCATTCCCGAGTTGTGCATTGCCGCCATCCGCGATGCGGGCACCAAGGGGCTGACGGTCGCCTCCAACAACGCGGGTGTTGATGGGTTTGGGCTTGGCGTGCTGTTGGAAACGCGGCAGGTGAAAAAGATGATCTCCAGCTATGTTGGCGAGAATGCCGAATTCATGCGGCAGTACCTGTCGGGCGAGCTGGAGCTGGAGTTCAACCCGCAA
>JALOSO010000294.1 GCA_025458385.1 Paracoccaceae bacterium
GGGTCCATGATCACCGCCCGCGCCAAGGCTGCCCGCTGACGTTCCCCACCCGAAAGTGACGGCGGCAGCGCATCCGCCATCTGCGCCATGCCCACCCAGGCCAGAAGATCCGTCAGGTCTTTCGACGGCACCTCGCGTCCGGCAACTGTCAGCGGCAGGCCGACATTCGTGGCAAGGGGCAGGTGATCGAGGAACTGGCAATCCTGATGCACAACGCCGATCTTGCGCCGCATCAGCGCCACATCATCGCGCCGCAGGCTGCGTACATCCTGGTCAAACAGCGAGACGAGGCCTGTCGTGGGCAACAGATCGGCATAGCACAGCTTGAGGAAGGTGGACTTTCCCGCGCCCGACGGCCCGGTCAGAAAATGAAATGAACCGGGCGCCAGCCGCAGCGACATGTCGGACAAAAGCTCGCCCCCGCCATAGCTGTAGGCCACATTTTCGAACGAAATCACGCTGCCCGCCGCCCCTGCACCCAACATGTTGCGCCAGACCATCGCCCAAGGCACCAGCGGATTCAATGACAGATTCAGCCGCGCATTGTTCAATCATTAACGACAAAGGCTTTTCTGACTGCGGATAACCCGTTACAACGGCACCCTGACATGCCACAAGGTGCACATTCCTTTGTTGAAGGGCCGGGTAATGCGGCTGATTTGCCCCAACTGCGATGCACAGTACGAGGTTGCCGATAACGCCATTCCGCTGGCAGGCCGGGATGTGCAATGTTCGAATTGCGGTCATGCCTGGTTCCAGCTGCCGCCCGAGGTTGAGGCCGAGCGCGCCGCCGAAGCCGCCTT
Organism: Paracoccaceae bacterium; assembly: GCA_025458385.1. GTDB lineage: Bacteria > Pseudomonadota > Alphaproteobacteria > Rhodobacterales > Rhodobacteraceae > JAAFHS01. The sequence continues at coordinate 804 of JALOSO010000294.1, forward strand.
GTTTGACGCGCCCGAGGCCGATCCTGCCCCCCCGCCACTGCCGCAATCACCCGCCGCGCCCGAAACCGTAGCGGGGGCCGATCCCGTGGCCGCAGACCGCACGGTCATCGCCCCGATCCCGGCGCCGCCGCCCTTGCCACCTTCGGCCCCGGCAGAAACCCCCGCCACGAACCCGGCACAGCGCCGCATCGACGATTCCGTTCTGGCCGTATTGCGCGAAGAGGCCGAGCGCGAGATGATCGCCCGCCGCCTTGACGCCCAAGCGCTTGAAACACAAGAGGAACTGGGGATCGATAGCGCTGTTGCCGCCCTTGTCAATCAAGACGCGGCGGCGCGCGACATGGCCCGCCGCAAGCTGGATGAGCAGGCCCCGCCTGCGCCAGCGGCGCCGCCCGGCCCGCCCCCGGTGGTGGCCGCCCCCGCGCCCGCGCCTGATCCCTTTGATGCCGCTGACGATGATACCCCCGCCCCCCTGCACGCCCCAAAGCGCGAGCTGACGCGGCGCGAGCGCTTGCCGGATATCGAGGAAATCAATTCCACCCTGCGTCCCGGCGACATCGCGCTGGATGATGACGGGCAGGCCTATGAAATTGCCCAGCGGCCAACCGGGCGAAGCGGCTTTCGCAGTGGTTTCGTGCTGATGCTGATCCTGGCCTTGCTGGTGATCCTGGTTTACGTGATGGCCCCGCGCCTGTCCGAGATGATGCCTGCCGCGAAACCCGCGCTCGACAGCTATGTCGCAACGGTTGATGCCGCACGCATCTGGCTGGATACGGCAACCAAGGGGCTGGTCAATACCTTGCGTGGCCTCGCGGGCAGCGAAGGCCCCCCACCCTGAAGCGGCCATGCCGGCAAATCAGCCAGATGGCCTATTGCAAGCGCGCCACCACATAATCGGCAAGGTCTTCCAGCATGTGCCGCAAGGGGTGGTCTGGCAGGACGGCAAGTGCATCGCGCGCCGTGCCCGCCCACATGACAGCCTCGTCGCGCGCTGAATGCATCGCCCCGTGCCGTGCCATGATCGCCAAGGCCTGCCCAAGATCGCCCTCGGCCTGCTGGCCCTGTTCGATCACCCGTGACCAAAAGGCGCGTTCGGCAACATCAGCCTTTTCCACCGCATGGATCACGGGCAGCGTCACTTTGCGTTCGCGGAAATCATCGCCCGTGTTCTTGCCGATCACGGCATCCGAACCGCCGTAATCCAGCAGGTCATCGACAATCTGAAATGCGACGCCAAGCGCATCGCCATAGGTCCGCAAGGCCGCAATCTGCGCCGGCGGTGCCCCGGCGATCACCCCGCCAACCTCGGTCGCTGCCGCAAAAAGCGCCGCCGTCTTGCCACGCACCACTTGCAGATAAATTGCCCGGTCTGTGCCAAGGTCCTGCGCGGCGGTCAGCTGCAGCACTTCGCCTTCTGCAATTGTCGCACTTGCATCGGCCAGAATGTCGAGCACCCGTAGCGACCCCGTTTCCACCATCAGCTGGAATGACCGCGCAAACAGGTAATCGCCAACCAGTACCGACGATTTGTTGTCCCACAACAGGTTTGCCGTTGGCCGCCCCCGCCTGCGCGCGCTTTCGTCCACCACGTCATCATGCAGCAGTGTCGCCGTGTGGATGAATTCGACCGTCGCTGCCAGATGCACATGAAAAGGGCCGTCATAGCCACACAGCCGCGCTGCGGCCAATGTCAGCATCGGGCGCAGACGTTTGCCGCCTGCCTCGACCAGATGGGCTGTCACCTCGGGAATGCGCGGTGCATGCCGGCTGGCCATGCGGTCACGGATCAGGCTGTTGACGGCGTCAAGGTCAGCGGCCAGGGCGGCAGCCAGCCTGTCATGCGGTTTCTGTGTGGCCTCGTCCAATCCCATGCCCTTGCCTGCGTCCTCTCGACTCCCATTCGTCACTGCCCCATAAACTGGGCCGATGAAAGAGATTTTGCGCACGACTGACCCGACGATCATCGCCTTTGCCAAAGCCATGCTTCAGGGTGAGGATATAGAGGTGTTCGAAATGGACGTCCACATGAGCATTCTTGATGGCTCACTCGGGATTCTGCCGCGCCGCCTGATGGTGCGCGACGCCGATCATTTCATGGCCGCCGCTGTGCTGCGTGACTGCAACATCGATCCGGGCAAATAGGTGTTTGCGGATACGGACCTAAGCCGCGACGCTTTTCTGTGCGGGCGTCTGCATCTGTGGCAGCCTGTGCGCGGCTATCGCGCGGCGACTGACCCTGTGCTGCTGGCCGCCTGCGTTGATGCCAAGGCAGGCCAGCGTGTGCTTGATCTGGGGTGTGGCGCAGGGGCCGCCAGCCTGTGCCTTGCGGCGCGTGTGCCCGGGCTTGTGCAGGCGGGACTGGAACTGCAACCCGCCTATGCCGGTCTTGCGCGGCGGAATGCGGCCGACAACGGGGTCGCGCTGGAGGTGGTCGAAGGCGACGTGGCCGCGATGCCTGCTGTGCTGCGGCGCGAATTTGATCATGTCATCGCCAACCCGCCATATTACCCCGCTGGCGGCACGCCATCACCCGATGTCGGCCGGGCGACGGCACTGCAGGTCGGTACGCCAATCACCGCCTGGGTCGAAGCCGGCTTGCGCCGTCTTGCGCCAGGCGGTGTCCTGACCTTGATTATCAGTGTGGATCTGCTGCCGATGGTGCTTGGCCTTGTGCCGCAAGCCGTGGTTCTGCCGCT
>JALOSO010000056.1 GCA_025458385.1 Paracoccaceae bacterium
CACGCTGCCCTTGACCGGGCGTGGCGTAGTCAACCGCATCATCACCAACCTTGGCGTGCTGGACGTGGTGCCCGGGGGCTTGCGCATCGTCGAATGCGCAGATGGCGTGACCGAGGCAGAGCTGCGCGCGGCGACAGAAGCGACGATCATCTCGTAGGGTGGGTGAAACCCACGCGCGCACCAATTTTCTTCGAAGAAAATTGCAAAAAATCTTCGAAGATTTTTGGCCGGAATTTTGCAAAATTCCGGGGCACGGGTGTCACCCGCGCTGGCCCCAAACAGCCCAATCGTGAACAATCAACGAAGCCAAAAAGGTCAACCCATTGATTTCATTTATGCCACAAAGCGCCCCTTGAAGGGACGCTAGGCCTTGTCCAGCAGCGCTGTGACCCGGGCCATGAAATCCTCGCCGCGTTTCTCGAAGTTCGGGTACTGGTCAAACGATGCCGCCGCCGGGGCCAGCAGCACCACTTCCCCCGCCACCGCCTCTTCTGCCGCCAAGGCCACCGCCCGCTCCATCGTCTCACAAATCGCATAGGGCGTGGCGCCCAGTTCCAACGCGAAATCACGGGCGGAATGGCCGATGAGATAGGCCTTTACGACCGACCCGAGGAAAGGCTGCAACGCCTTGATCCCCCCGTCCTTGCCCATGCCCCCGGCAATCCAGCGGATGGCCGGAAAGGCCTGCAGCGCCTTGGCGGCACTGTCTACATTCGTGGCCTTGCTGTCATTTATGAACCGCACACCTGCGCGTTCGCCTACCAGCTGACTGCGGTGCGGCAGGCCGGCAAAGGAATGAAACGCGGCCTCGATCTCGCGCGGGGCAAGGCCCAGCGTGCGGCAGGCGGCATAGGCGGCGCAGGCGTTCTGGTGGTTATGTGCGCCGGGCAGGCCGGGAATGGCGCGCAGATCGATGCTGGCCACCTGCTTGCCGCGCCGCCATTCGGCGAGAAAGCCCTTGCGGGCAAAGACGGACCAGCCGAAGCCTTCCAGCTTTTGCCCGGATGAGATGCGGATGACCCGGTCATCCGCCGCACCCATGGACAGCTGATTGGCAAGGTAAACCCCCTCGCCCTCATCCACCCCGATCACCGCGCGATCCGGGCCCCCTGCCGAGAACAACCGGGCCTTGGCAGCAAAGTACCCGCCCATGCCGTTGTGCCGATCCAGATGATCAGGCGAGAGGTTGGTGAAGACGGCGATATCGGGGGTCAGCGAGCGGGCAAGGTCGGTCTGATAGGACGACAGTTCCAGCACGATCACTTCGCCATCCTGCGCGGGGTCGATGTCCAAGACACCGCGCCCGATATTGCCGGCCATCTGGGTGGGGCGGCCAGCGGCCGCAAGGATATGGTGGATCAGGGCGGTGGTGGTGGATTTGCCATTGGAGCCGGTGACGCAGATCACGCGGGGGGCGGTTTGGAAATTGTCCCAGCCTTGCGTGGCATAGCTGCGGAAGAACAGGCCGATGTCATTGTCGACGGGCACGCCTGCGGCCATGGCGGCGGCGATGACGGGGTGGGGTTTGGGATAGAGATGCGGGATGCCGGGGGAGGTGACAAGCAGGGCTGCCTCAGCAAATGCGTTCTGGCGGGTGAGGTCGGTGCAGGTGAAGCCTTCGGCCTCGGCCTTGGCGCGGCCTTCGGCGCTGTCGTCCCACAGGAGGGGTTCGGCGCCGCCTGCGATGAGGGCGCGGGCGGTGGCAAGGCCAGAGCGGCCAAGGCCGAGAACGGCGACCTTTTGGTTTTGATAGCCTTGGACCGGGATCATCTTTTGCCTCGCCGTTGAGGCGGGGGTTTCACACCCCCGCACCCCCGTGGGATATTTGAGCGACGATGAAAGGGGAAGGGGTCAAGCGGCCTGCAGCGCAGAGACCGCAACCTGATTTTCGTCAAGCGCCGCCCTGCCCTTTGGCGTCAGGCCATAGACGCCGCGTGCGGTGCGCTCGAACCAGCCGTAGTGGTCGGCGCGCAGGATGGTGGCGGCGCGGCTAACGCGGGTAGCTTTGGCGACTGTGGCGGGGCTGGTGGGGCCGTGGGCCAGATGCGCGGCGCAGCGCAGGGCATCCTGCCGGTAGGCGGTCATCCTTGGGGTGCGGGTGGTGCCGGCGGTATTGGGGTCGCCGACGCGGCGGTCGAATTCGCGCAACAGGCGGGCGCTGCGGGTGGCGTTCTTGCGCGGGGTATAGGGGCCGGGGTCGAGGTGGGCGGTGATGGTGCCTGCGGCCACGTCCACAGCCAGAAGGCCAAGGCCGAGGCGGCGGCAGAGCGTGGTGATATCGCTGTAGCGCAGGGACCAGCCGCGGGCGGGCGAGACGGGGATGGCGAGGTAGACATGGTCGACGACGGCAAGACGGGCGACGCCCTGCATGACAAGGGCGAGGGAGAAGGTGAGCTTCATTTCCACCACGATGGGCGGCTCATTGCCGCGGCAGGCCATGATATCACAGGCGCCGACCTCGGCCTTGACCACGTAGCCCTGCGCCTGAAGATAGGCTTTCAGGGCGGGGTAGAGGTCGGCTTCGCGCACGATACCATCGTCCTTCATTCAGACGTCTGATGAAACGCCCAATTCTGCTGTGCATCTGTCAAAACAATGACTATGGTCGCAAGATATAGCTTGCAAGCAGCCATTGCACGCGCGGAAGTGATTTCGCTACAAAAGGTGTGGACCATCGGCACGATGCCTTATCGACTTAAAGCAAGCCAACTTGGCCCTATCCCGGAGACCGATGTCGAATTTGGAGATTTGACAATCTTTGTTGGCCCTCAGGCGAGTGGAAAGAGCGTCTTTCTGCAGACTTTAAAGCTAGGCTCTGGACCCATTAACTTGTTTGTCGGTCGTTCACCTCACTGATTCACTGGCGGCACCGCGGGGGTGCTGTCATGATCGAGACGTTTCTGCTTTCCGATGCCCAGATGTCGCGGATATCGCCGTTCTTTCCCTTGTCCCACGGGATACCGCGTGTGGATGATCGGCGGGTGATCAGCGGCATCATCTTCGTGATCCGCAACGGGTTGCGCTGGCGCGATGTTCCGCCAAGCTACGGGCCGCATAAGACAATCTACAACCGTTTCATCCGCTGGAGCGAGCTGGGCGTGTTCGGGCGCATCTTCCTTGAACTGGCGAAAGGCGGCGGCGCGACCGGGGAACTGATGATCGACGCGACCCACCTCAAGGCGCACCGGACGGCGGCCAGCCTGCTCAAAAAGGGGCTCTTCCCCGGTACATCGAGCGCACCAAAGGCGGCCTGAACTCGAAGCTCCACGCGGTCTGCGATAGCGAGGGCCGACCGCGCAGCCTGTTTCTCACGGCAAGCCAGGTCAGCGACGATACCAGCGCTGCGGCCCTGCTGGCGACACTGCCGCCCGCCAAGGTCCTGCTGGCCGACCGGGGCTACGACGCCGATTGGTTGCGCGACGCCCTCGCCCAACGCAGGATCGAGGCCTGTATTCCATCGAAATCCAACAGAAAAATCCCGATACCACACGACACGGCGCGCTATCGGAAACGCCACAGGATCGAGAACATGTTTGGCAAGCTCCGGGGACTGGCGCCGCATCGCCACCCGCTACGACCGCTGCGCACACACCTTCATGTCCGCAATCGCCATAGCCGCAACCGTCATCTTCTGAATATGATCAATGAGTCCTGAGCCTGGGAAAAGACGAGACAGCTTCACCGCACCTTCAGCGTCGCCAGCCCGATCAGTGCGAGGATAAGCGAAATGATCCAGAAGCGGATCACGATCTGCGGTTCGGCCCAGCCCTTTTTCTCGAAATGGTGGTGGATCGGGGCCATCAGGAACACGCGTTTGCCGGTGCGTTTGAAGTAAGCGACCTGGATGATGACGGACAGCGCCTCGACCACAAACAGACCGCCGACGATGGCGAGGACGATTTCGTGTTTGGTGCAGACGGCTATTGCGCCAAGGGCACCGCCAAGCGCCAGAGACCCGGTATCGCCCATGAACACGGCGGCAGGAGGGGCATTGTACCACAGAAAGCCAAGGCCGCCGCCGAACAGGGCCGCGGTAAAGATCAACAACTCGCCTGTCCCCGGGACATAGTGCACGCCTAGATATTCGGTGTAATTCACGTTGCCGACAACATATGAGATCACGCCAAGGGTCCCTGCGGCGATCATCACCGGCATGATCGCAAGGCCATCAAGGCCATCAGTCAGGTTGACGGCATTCGCAGCCCCGACGATGACGATCATGCCGAAGGGCACAAAGAACCAGGCAAGGTTCAGCAGCACGTCCTTGAACAGCGGCACGGCCAGTTGATAGGTCAGACCAGCCGGGTGAAACTGGGCGGCCGCATAGCTGGCAAGCCCGGCAATCAGAAAACCGAGGATCAGGCGCAGGCGTGACGAGACGCCCTTGGTGTTCTGCTTGGTGACCTTGGCATAGTCATCGGCAAAGCCGATCAGGCCAAAGGCAACCGTCACAAGGATGACGATCCAGACGTAAGGGTTTGACAGATCAGCCCAAAGCAGCGTGGCCGACAGCAACGCCGACAGGATCAAGAGACCACCCATGGTGGGCGTGCCAGCCTTGGCAAAATGGCTTTGCGGGCCATCATCGCGGATAGGCTGGCCCTTGCCCTGCTTGACGCGCAGGAAGTTGATCAGGGGGCGGCCAAAGACAAAGCCGAAGATCAGGGCGGTAAAGAACGCGGCCCCGGCGCGCACGGTCAGATAGCGGAACAGGTTCAGAAAACCCCCGCCATCGGAGAACTCGGTCAACAGATACAGCATGCCTGCCCCTTCTTTTTATTGGGCCGTGCCGAGCTTGCGCAGCGCGTCAACGACCAGACTCACTTTGGAGCCTTTGGACCCTTTTACCAAAACGATATCACCCGCGTCGATCAAAGCCTTCGCGTCGGGCACCAATTCCTGCGCGGTCGCGACCCATTCGCCACGCTGGCGGCGCGGGAGGGACTGGTGCAGGGCACGCATGCGGGGGCCGACGCAGTGGATGGTGGCGATTGCGTCAAGGCCCGGATGGTTGGCGATGGCGGCGTGCAGATCAAGTTCTGTCGGGCCAAGTTCCAGCATGTCGCCCAGAATGGCGATGCGGCGGCCCGACCCGATGCTGCCGACACCGTCGAGGGGTTGGGCGGCAATCAGCACATCCAGACTGGCGGCCATTGAGGCGGGGTTGGCGTTGAACGCGTCATCGATCAGGTCGATCGCGGTTTCCTCAACCACATCAAGGGTGATGCGTTCGCGCGTGCCCCGGCCGGCGGGTGGGGCCCAGAGGGCGACGTCATGGGCGGCCACAACAGGATCGCAGCCCACGGCTTCGGCGACGGCAAGGGCGGCGATGGCATTCATTGCGAAGTGGCGCGCGGGGGTAGAGACCTTGAACAGCAAGGGGTGGCCGTGGCGGTTGCCCTGTATGCAGGTGGCGGTATCGGTCAGGGTGATTTGGGCGATGTGATAATCGGTGCCCGGGGTCAGGCCAAAGGTCTGGATTGTGGCGCCGACATCGCGGGCCTTGGCCATCAGGATCGGGGCGGTGGCGATATCGGCGGGCAGGATGGCGGTGCCGTGGGGGACAAGTCCATCCATGATGGCGGCCTTTTCGTGGGCGATGCCTTCAATGCTTTCGAAGGCTTCAAGGTGCGCAGGGGCAACGGTGGTGATCATGGCGACGTCAAGTTTTGCCAGCCGCGCAAGCGGGGCAATCTCGCCGGGGTGGTTCATGCCGATTTCGATCACAGCAAACTGTGTATCGGCGGGCATGCGCGCAAGGGTCAGCGGCACGCCCCAATGGTTGTTGTAACTCGCCTCTGCGGCATGGGTGCGCCCCTGACACGACAGGATGGCGCGGAGCATTTCCTTGGTCGAGGTCTTGCCGACGGACCCCGTCACGCCAATCACCTTGGCCGTGGTGCGCGCGCGGGCGGCGAAGCCAAGGGCGGCAAGGGCCTGCAGCACATCGGGCACGATCAGCAGGGGGGCACCTGCGGGCACGCCATCGGGAATGCGCGCGACAAGGGCGGCGGCGGCACCCGCGGCCAATGCCTGCGCCACGAAGTCATGCCCATCGCGCACGTCCTTCAGCGCCACAAAGAGATCACCCTTTTGCAAGGTGCGGGTGTCGATCGACACGCCACCTGCTTGCCAATCGGCGGTGTTGCGTCCACCCGTGGCGGCGGCGGCCTCGGCCGAAGTCCAGAGCATCAGATCACCCCATCCAAGGCGGCCACGGCAATGCTGGCCTGTTCCACATCGTCAAACGGATAGACCTCGCCCTTGATGATCTGCCCGGACTCGTGCCCCTTGCCTGCAATCAGCAGGGCATCCCCCGGAAGCAGCGCATCCACCCCGCGCAAGATCGCCTCGGCGCGGTCGCCGACCTCATTCGCATCCGGGCAGCATGCGCGAATCTCGGCGCGGATGCTGGCGGGGTCTTCCGACCGCGGGTTGTCATCGGTCAGGAACAGCACATCGGCATGTTCTGCCGCCGCAGCGCCCATCAGCGGGCGCTTGGTGCGGTCACGATCACCGCCCGCGCCGAACACGATGACAAGGCGGCCCATCACATGCGGGCGCAGGGCGCGCAGGGCGGTGGCGATGGCATCGGGGGTATGGGCGTAATCCACGAACACAGACGCGCCATTGGTCCGCGTGGCGGCCAGTTGCATGCGCCCGCGCACGCCTGACAGCTGTGGCAGCGCATGAAAGACGTCCGCTGGTGCCTGACCTGCGGCAATGACCAGACCTGCCGCCAGACAGACATTTTCCGCCTGAAACCCGCCGATCAGGTTCAGGCGCGATTGGTAGGTCTTGCCCTGCCAGGCGATGCGCAGATCCTGCCCAGTCGCATCAAAGCGTTGGCCTGCAATGAAAATATCGCAAGCAGGATCATGGCCTACAGTCATGACCATTTGCCCGCGTGCCTGGGCCACAGCGGCCATCGAGGCCCCATGGGCATCGTTCATGTTGATCACGGCCGTCCCTTCGGACGGCAGCACCCGGTCAAACAGCGCGGCTTTGGCAGCGGCATAGGCGGCCATCGTGTGATGATAATCCAGATGGTCCTGCGTCAGGTTGGTAAAGCCCGCTGCCGCCAACCGCACCCCATCAAGGCGGCGTTGGTCAAGCCCATGCGAAGACGCCTCCATCGCCGCATGGCTGATGCCTGCGCCCGCTGCATCCGCCAGCATCCGGTGCAGGGTGATCGGGTCGGGCGTGGTATGCGCGCTTGGCGCCTGCCAGTCACCCTCGACCCCAGTCGTGCCGATGTTGATGGCCGCATGACCAAGGGTTTGCCAGATTTGCCGCGTAAAGGTGGATACGGATGTTTTGCCGTTGGTGCCCGTGACCGCCACCATGGTTTCGGGCTGCGCGCCGAACCACAGCGCCGCTGCCCCTGCCAAAGCCTCGCGCGCGTCTTCGGCGATGATGATGGCTGCCCGCGTGCCTGCAAGCGCATCCTTGGCCAGCGCCGCCCCTGCCTGATCCGTCAGGATCGCCCCTGCCCCGGCCAGCAAGGCCGTTGCGATGTAACTTGCCCCATGCACCGCCGACCCCGGCAAGGCCGCAAACAGATGGCCCGGCAGCACCTTGCGGCTGTCGATGGCAAGGCCGGTCACGCGCACCTCACGCCCGCCTTTGGCGGTCAGCCCCAGTTCGGCCAGGCTTCGCGTCTTTTCCTGCATGGCCGCCCCTTTTTGCCTCTGTTCAGTTGCGTACGGCTGTTAGCCCATCCATGGGCAGGGATTCAACCTGCGGCCGCAGGCCCAGCAAAGGTGCCGTGCGCCGGATGATCTCGGCCGCCACCGGCACCGATGTCCACCCTGCGGTGCGGCGCGGTTCCGGCCCCGAGGTTTCCACCGGTTCATCCAAGGTCACCGTCAGCACATATTGCGGATCATTCGCCGGAAAGACGGCGGCAAAGGTGTTGATGACCTTGTCATCATAATACCCCCCCGTGCGGCGCGGCTTGTCTGCCGTGCCCGTCTTGCCGGCCACCGCATAGCCCGGCACCTCGCCCAGCGAGGCCGTGCCCCGCGTGACCACCTGCCGCAGCATATCGACCGAGGCGCGCGACACCTCTTCCGACAGGATGCGCGGGCCGGTCATCGGTTCGGTGCGGCGGAGGATGGTGGGCGAAACCTTGATGCCGCCATTGGCAATCGTGGCATAGGCCGAGGCAAGGTGCAGCGGGCTGGCCGACATGCCATGCCCGTAAGATGTTGTAATCGTAACGATTTCCGGCCAGCGCGCAGGGATCAGGGGTTTGGCGCCTGCCGCCTCGACCAGTTCAATCGGCGTAGGGTCAAAGAAGCCGAGAGAACGGTAAAAGGCCTGCTGCCGCGTGCCGCCGATCAAAAGGGCAATATGCGCCGTTCCAACGTTCGAGGATTTCACAATCACATCCGTGACAGACAACAGCGGGCCATAGTTCTTGCCCTGAAACTCTTTGATCAGATGCCGCCCCCACCGCATCGGCGCATTGGCATCCACCATGGTTTCTGCATTCATCAGGCCCAGTTCCATGGCCTGCGCCGCCGCAAAGATCTTGAAGGTCGAGCCGAGTTCATAGACCCCTTGCAAACCGCGGTTGAACAAGGGGCTGTCGCTTGGGTCGCCTTCGGTGGGCAGGTTGGGGCGGTCATTCGGATCAAAATCCGGCAGGCTGACCATCGCCAGCACCTCACCCGTGTTTACATCCATCAGGATCGCCGCCGCCCCCTTGGCGTTCATCATGGACATGCCGGTATCCAGCACTTCTTGCACCGTTGCTTGCACCGTCAGGTCAATCGACAGCGCCAGCGGCGTGCCCGCCTGTGCCGGGTCGCGCAGGCGCGCATCCATCATCTTTTCCACACCGGCCGTGCCGATCACCTCGGCACTGTCAACGCCTTCCGCGCCAAAGCTTGCCCCGCCCAGCACATGCGCCGCCAGCCGGCCATTGGGATAAAGGCGCACTTCGCGCGGGCCGAACAGCAGACCCGGATCACCGATTTCGTGGACGGCCTGCATCTGTTCGGGTGAAAGCACCCGCTTGATCCACAAAAAGCTGCGGCCGTCGGTAAAGCGGCGTTCAAGCGTCGCGGCATCCAGATCAGGAAAGATCACCGCCAGTTTCTGCGCAACACCTGCGGGGTCAACCATGATGCGCGGCTGCGCATACAGCGCATGGGTCAACATGTTTGTCGCCAGAACCCGGCCGTTGCGATCGGTGATATCGGCCCGTTGCGCCACGATTTCGGCCCCAGGCGCGGCGTTTGTCGGCTCAACCGGCTGGCTGGCCGCCATGACGCCCATGCGCACACCGATCGTGCCAAAGACCAACAGAAACGACATGCCCAGAAACAGCAGGCGCGCTTCGGCGCGGCGGCGCGCCTTGTCGCGCAGCCCTTCGTTGCGGCGTGCCAGATTTTCGCGTTCGATCACATCGGGGTTTTCGCCCCGTTGGCGGGCCGACAGGATACGGGCCAAGGGGCGCAGGGGGGTGCGGATCATGGCAAAGGCTCCTCGGTCTCGCCCATCACATCAAATGTCTGGGTCACGGATGGCAGGCCAAGCGACGGATAGGCAACATCCTGCGGATGGCCGAACTGTTCGGGCATCAAGGGCAACAGACCCAACCGGTCAAAGTTGATCGTCGCAAGGTCACGCAGCCTGTCAGGCCGGTTCAGATACGCCCATTCCGCCCGCTGGATCGTCAAGGCCTCGCGCAGGCTGGCGATATCGTTTTGCAGGCTGCGCACCTCGCGCAGGGCGGCTTGGGTCGCATAGTTTTCGCGATAGGCCCAGAAGGCCAGCGCAAGCACGCCAAGGGCCGACAGCACATAGAGGAAAGATCGCATCAGCGCCGTCCTTTCATCTTGAATTGCGGAACGCCAAGGGCCGCCGGATCAACCGTTTGCGCCGGGGCCGACGTGCGCCGCCCGACCCGCAACTTGGCCGACCGCGCGCGCGGATTTCGTGCAAGTTCGGTGTCATCCGGGGCCACGGCACGGCGCGTGACAAGGGTAAAGCGGGCGGCATCACCGGCACGGGCGGGGGCATAGCGGTTGGCATTGGCCTCGGCCCCCGAAGCCAGCTGAAAGAACCGCTTCACGATCCGGTCCTCAAGGCTGTGAAACGTGACAACTGCCAGCGCACCACCCGGTTTCAGGATGCGTTCAGCCGCCGCAAGCCCTTCGGCCAGTTCGGCGAATTCCGTGTTCACGGCAATGCGGATGGCCTGAAAGCTGCGGGTTGCCGGGTGGCTTTGGCCGGGTTTCGGCCGGGGCAGGCAACGGCTGATGATCTCGGCCAGTTGCAGCGTGGTCGCGATGGGGGCCTGGGCGCGGGCGGCCACGATGGCACGCGCGATCCGCCGCGAGGCATGTTCTTCGCCATACAGATAAAGAATGTCGGCCAGATGGCCTTCGTCGGCCGCATTGACCAAATCCGCGGCCGAGGGTCCTTCCTGCGCCATCCGCATGTCAAGCGGGCCGTCCTTGGCAAAGGAAAACCCGCGCGCGGCCAGATCAAGCTGCATCGACGAGACGCCCAGATCAAGCACCACACCATCGACCGGGCCAGCGACCAAATGATCCATCTGGCTGAAATTTCCCGCAACCAGCGTCATGCGCCCCGCATAGTCCGCCTGCCATTCCGCCGCCATGGCCAGCGCCAGCGGATCGCGGTCGATGCCTGTCACATGCCCGGCCCCTGCGGCCAGCAGACCGCGCGCATAGCCGCCCGCGCCAAAGGTGCCGTCGATCCAGCCCCCGGACACCGGGGCCACCGCCGCAAGCAGCGGTTCAAGCAGGACAGGGATATGGGCTTGGCGATCAGGCAGCAGATCGCTGGACGGCATCGGTCATTCCTCCGGGTCGGGCGGAAGAAGCGACAACATGTCCTGCCCTTCGGGCAAAAGATCATCCGCAAAGGCCGTGCTCAGCTCAGCCTCATAGGTATCGCGGCGCCAAAGCTGGAACTTGTCCAGCGTCCCCGCAAACACCGCTTCGGCCCCGTTGTTCAGATCTGCAAGGCCCAGCTTTTCACGGGCTTTCGGGCCCAGCACGATCCGGCCATCACCGTCAACCTCGACCGTCTGGGAAAGCGTGATCAGGTTCCGCTCCAGATAGCGGCGCTGTGGCGAGCCGATCTGCATCCGCGCGATGCGCTTTTCGATCCGGGCCATTTCGGCCAGCGTGTAGCATTCGAGATAGGACCGGTCACCGCCATAGACCACAACCACGCGCGGGGTTGGCCCCTGCGCCGGATCGCCCGCTTCGAGGACGCGCCGAAAAGGCGCCGGGATACTGACCCGCGCCTTTCCATCTACCTTCTGGTAGAACTCGCCTCTGAACGTTTCGGCCATGGTCTGCGGCCAGTCCTTTGTCTGCGGCCCACAAACGGGGCCATGAAATGAATGCGGCGGACCGAGCTGCTGCCACTGCTCGATCCGCCGACTGTCCCATCGCTGGGCGTCCAGCTGCGCGCGCCACCTGGGGGAGATGTCTGCTCGCTCGCGCGCCGGATCTCTGGTTTTGATGGAGGCGGGTGCCTGTATGAAACCTGACTTCGCCTTGTTCGGGGTCTTGTAGCCGCCCCTGCTTTGTCACTGCCCGTCTGCATCGTCGTGAGATAGTGGTGCCACGGGAATTCACGGGAAGCAATGGAAAAATATGGTCATCAATGGGGACATCTGGTGATAGCACGCAAGGCAGAACAGCATCTTGTGTCAATGCTGGCCTAGATTTAGGCTAAAACCCGCCTCACGCCGCTGTGAACCCGCTAGATTTAGATCGCGCACCTTGTCCCATGTTTTCCCGACTTTCTTGAAAAAAGTTGCTGGCTGGTGGGTGGTTCTTGCCGTTTTCAACAAGAATGGCGGGCAAAAACGGCGGGATCACACCGAATCACGCGTTTGGCAGGGGGTATGATTCGGGATTTGACCATGAATTCCCATGCGGGAATGCGGTCAGGCCGGGCGGTTGAACAGCAGGCGCAAATAGCGTTCCAGATGGTCAAAGGCGGCGCGCGCGGCTTGCGGATCGTCAAAGGCCTTGGCCATGATGATCCCGCCCTGCACGGCGACTTGGACCTGCTGTGCCAGACTGTCGGCCGAAATCCCCTGCAGCGGATGCACCGCAAAGGCTGCGGTCAGGTGTGGGCGAACATGGTCCATGCCCGATGTCACACAGCGCGCCACGGCGTCACGGATGCCGGGATGGGTGGCCCATGTCTCTTGCAGGGTGGTGCCGCCGACACAGGAAAAGGCTGCAATCGGCCAGTCAAGAAAAGACCGGCGCAAATCGATATAGGCCAGCAGCCGGTCAACCGGGTCTGGCAGGCGATGATCGTCTGCCGCTGCAAACATCGCAGCAGTTGTTTTCGGTCCAATGATCGACCACCGCCACGCCAAGATCATCCTTGCTGCCAAAGTGGTGAAAGAACGCGCCCTGTCAGCCCGGCGGCGGCGCAAAGATTATCCAGACTGGTTGCGGCAAACCCTTTTTGCCGGACCAGCGTCATCGCGGCCTCTAGCAGGCGCAGGCGGCCCATGCCCCGCTTCATGCGCAGGTCCGGGCAGGATCGTCGGGCGTGGGCGGCATCTTTACCCTGTCAGGGCCATGGGAAACGGATGGCGTTCATGTTCAACCATCCACGGCCCGCCCGGACGCCGCAAGCCGATTGTCAGGCGGCCTTCCGGATGATCGGCCAGGAAACCCCATGGCGGTCTTTCAGCCAGCCAAAGCTGCTTTCCTTGCCGCCATTTG
>JALOSO010000295.1 GCA_025458385.1 Paracoccaceae bacterium
AAGGTGCGGCGCGAACTTGCCCCGGTCGAGGCCGGGCGCTTTTTCGTCTATGGCAGCCATGATGCTGACCGCGTGCCAACCGATGCCGGGCGCGTGCCTTTGCAGATCGAGGCGACCGTGGCCTTTGGCACTGGCCACCACGGCACCACGCTGGGCTGCCTGCGCGCGTTTGACCGGCTGGCGGATCAGGGCTTTGCCCCGGCGCGGGTTGCCGATATCGGCTGCGGCACGGCCGTTCTGGCCATGGCCGCTGCAGCGATCCTGCCGGGGTCCGTGGTCATCGCGTCGGATATTGATCAGGTCGCGGTTGATGTGGCGCGCGCCAATGTCACGATCAACGGTCTTGATGGCCGGGTGCAGTGTCTCGAGGCTGCCGGTTTTGCCCACCCCCAGATCATCGCAACCGCGCCCTATGACCTGATCTTTGCCAATATCCTCAAGGGCCCCCTTGTCGAACTTGCCCCCGACATGGCCCGTCATGCCGCCCCCGGGGGCATTGTCATTCTGTCCGGGCTGCTGGTTGTGCAGGCCGAGGCCATTCTGGCGGCTTATGCGGCGCAAGGCTTTGCCCTGCTGCACCGCGAGGATCTGGGCGAATGGTCGGCTTTGACGTTGCGTCGCGAATGACGGCGTGATCTGGGCTGCAAAACACCAAGAATCCACAATTCATCCGAAATGCCATAATTGCGCCACAATCACCGCGCAAAACGAACAAAGGCGGGGGCCACTATCTGAGGTTATGGATATGGCTGACCCGAATCTTGTCGACTTTTATGGGCGCGTGGCGCGGATCGAAAAAGATCATGCGCGCGGATATGGGTTTGAGGCCCGGGGCACCCTTGGCCGTTCCGCCTATCTGCGCCCCAGAAAGAAATCACCTTTCCGCTTTGTCCTGCCTGCAATGGCCGTTCTGGCCTGCGGCGTGACCGTAAAGGGCTTTATCCACCAGCAGATCGGCGGCAGTGTCTATGATCAGCGTGTTGCCGCCCTGATGGATGGCGAAGGGTTTGATCGCCTGGGCGGTTATCTGATGAAGGCCGATGTCATGACCCTTTGGGTGTCAGACAAGCTTGATACCACCATCGGCACCGACATCTGATCCCGGTCATCTGACGGCATTTCGCGGCCCCGGACAACAGCCATGTCCGCAGGGCCGCTTTTGCCGTTGTTGCAGGCCTTTGCCCCTGTGCCGCCGCCGTCCTTGCCAATGGTCAGGGCCCGGGCGGACAACGGAAGGGCAGGCCCCGGATCAGGTCCGGGGCGGGGACACGCTGCCATGCGCCAGGGATACGGGGCCGCCAGCGTCAGGCAAACGCAAAGGCCGCTGCCCATTTCTGGACGGCGGCCTTTCATCACGGATCGTGACGCGCGTCTTGCGCGGATCAGAAGCGGGGCAGAACCCCGATCGTTTCGATATCGCCACGGCAAAGCCCGATATCGTCAAGCTCGCGGTTGGAGAGTTTGTGCAGGGCCTTGCGGGTCATGCGCGCATCGTTCCAGCCCTTGAGGGCGACAAAGGCGCTGTCAGCAAGCTGAACGAAACGGTAAGTGGTGATCGCGCCAAACGGCGCCGGGCGGGTCATCTCGGTAGCGGCCATGGCGTGTTCCTTTCATAAACGGCTCATTCCGGGGGCATGCACCCCTATGCGTCGCCAGATAGTTGTGCTGCATGTGCAAAGCAATGGATGCAGCTGCAAGGCTGGCTTGCACGCCACGCATGCCTGCGGTCACAATTTTGCCATCTTTTCCAAAGGGTTTGCCCACCAGTACGGCGTTCTGTCGGTTTTTCGGGGGAAAGTGTCGCTTTGTGCAAGTGCAGCATTCGATGCCTTTGCCGAAAGCGGGTGACAGATGTTCCCGTTTCGTGCTAGTTCATGAAAAATTGAATGAAAAAGGGGCAGGCATGCGCGTTCTGGGGATTGATCCTGGCCTTCGCAATCTTGGCTGGGGGGTGATCGATGTCATCGGGTCGCGTCTTGTGCATGTCGCAAACGGCATTTGCCATTCCGATGCAGGCGATGGTGAATTGGCCGACCGGCTGTTGACACTGCATACGCAGTTGACGGCTGTCCTGCGCACCTATGCGCCCGACGCTGCCGCAGTCGAACATACCTTTGTCAACAAGGACGCCGTGGCGACGCTGAAATTGGGGCAGGCGCGGGGGATTGCCTTGCTGGTGCCAGCGCAGGCCGGTCTGACGGTGGGCGAATACGCGCCGAACAATGTGAAGAAGACGGTGGTGGGCGTGGGCCACGCGGCAAAGGTGCAGGTCGACCATATGGTGCGGCTGCAATTGCCGGGGGTCGAGATCGCGGGGCCTGACGCAGCTGATGCCTTGGCAATCGCGATCTGCCATGCGCATCACCTGCAATCGGCAGGGCGTCTTGCCGATGCGGTAAAAAGGGCTGCGGGATGATCGGGCGGATTGCAGGGCGGCTGGAATATCGGGCGGGCGATCATGTGCTGATCGACGTGCGGGGCGTGGGCTATCTGGTCTATGTGAGCGACCGGACGATGGCGGGGCTGCCGGGGGTGGGTGAAGGCGTGGCGTTGTATACGGACCTGCTGGTGCGCGAAGATCTGCTGCAGCTGTTCGGCTTTCCGACGATGCTGGAAAAGGAATGGCACCGTTTGCTGATGACGGTGCAGGGCGTGGGGGCGAAGGCGGCGATGGCGATTGCGTCGGCCTTGGGCGTGGATGGCGTAGCGCGGGCGATTGCGATGGGCGATGCGCGCGCGATTCAGGCGGCACAGGGCGTGGGGCCGAAACTGGCGCAACGGGTGATATTGGAGCTGAAGGCCAAGGCACCGGCCTTGATGATGGTGCAGGCGGGGCCGGCCACGGTGGCAGATGCGGATGATGTGGTTGTGGAACCTGTGAAGGTGGCCCCGCGGTCGCCGGCCCCTGCAGGGCCATCGCGCGGGGCGGCAACGGCGGATGCGCTGTCGGCACTGGCGAACCTTGGTTACAGCCCGGTGGATGCAGCGGGCGCGGTGGCCACGGTAGCGGCGGCCGATCCGGGGGCTGAGACGGGCGCGCTGATCCGGGCGGCGCTGAAACTGCTGGCGCCGAAATGACACCTGACCCCACCCTGCGCCCCGATGCCCAGCCCGGCGATGCCGACCGCGCCTTGCGGCCGCAATCGCTTGAGGAGTTCGTGGGGCAGGCGGAGGCGCGGGCGAATTTGCGGGTGTTTATTGAGTCTGCCAAGATGCGTGGGCAGGCGATGGATCACACGCTGTTTCATGGCCCGCCGGGCTTGGGCAAGACGACACTGGCGCAGATCATGGCGCGGGAATTGGGGGTGGGGTTCCGGATGACCTCTGGCCCCGTTCTGGCCAAGCCGGGTGATCTTGCGGCGATCCTGACCAATCTTGAGGCGCGGGATGTGCTGTTTATTGACGAGATTCACCGGCTGAGCCCGGTGGTGGAAGAGGTGCTCTATCCGGCGCTGGAGGATTTCGCGCTGGATCTGGTGATCGGTGAGACGCGGCTGGGCCTGCTGACCACGCCGCTGCGGGACCGGTTTGGCATCCCCACGCGGTTGCAGTTTTACACGGAAGACGAGCTGTTCCTGATCGTGTCACGCGGGGCACGGCTGCTGGGCGTGCAGGCGGATGAAGGCGGCTGCCGCGAGATTGCGCGCAGGGCGCGGGGCACGCCGCGCATTGCGGGGCGGCTGCTGCGCCGGGTGGTGGATTCCGAGAATTACGCAGGCGGGCCGGTGGGGGTGGAAACGCTGTCGGCGGCGCTGAGCGAGGCGCGCGATGCGATTGAAGAGGTGATCGAGCCGTTTCTGCTGCAGCAGGGTCTGATCCAGCGCACGCCACGCGGGCGGATGCTGGCGGCCAAGGCCTGGGCGCATCTGGGGATCACGCCGCCAAAGGTGCAGCAGACGGATTTGTTCGGAGAGTGAGGGCGCGCTCATCCAGCCCTTGCGGGCTGTCTTCGCTTGAACCAGCGATGAGCGTCCGAAAGGAAGCGAAGAGCGCCCCCTCAGGCCCGCCGCGCGGCGCCACCCTTGACGCGGCGCAGGGGGATCGAACTTTCAATCGACGCCACGCCTTCGATGCGGTTCAGGCGCGTGGTCAGAAACTCTTCATACTCTGCCAGCCCGGTTACCGCGATACGGATCAGGTAATCGCGGTTGCCGGTCATCAGCCAGCAATCCACCACCTCGGGGAAATTCTTCACTGCGCGTTCAAATTGCTTGAGCGCGTCATCCACCTGCCGGTCAAGCTTGACCGACACGAAGACCGACACGCCAAAGCCAAGTACCACCTCATCCAGCAGGGCCGCATAGCCCCGGATGATCCCGCGTTCTTCCAGCATCCGCACCCGCCGCGCACAGGGCGAAGGCGACAGCCCCACGCGCGGGGCAAGATCGGCAATCGACAACCGGCCATCATTCTGCAATTCACGCAGAATGGCGCGGTCAATATCATCAACTGTGGCTGAAATCGCCATTTTCCCACCCGTTTACGATGTATCACGCTAATTCCGCTGCATCTTTTATGCAAGATTGATCACAAACACCTCTGCCCCCCGATTACAGTCGCCCAAGGTGCAAGGAACCCATCATGCCAGACCAGACCCCGCCGATTGCAGCATTGACCACGCTTGCCGACCGCCTGCTCTGGCTGTCTGCCTGGATGATCCACAATGCCAATCACCTGCGCCCGGCCAGCGAGACAGATGTCAAGGTCGGCGGGCATCAGGCAAGTTCGGCCTCGATGGTCACCATCATGACGGCGCTGTACTTTCACGCCCTGCGCGCGGAAGACCGTGTTGCCGTCAAACCCCATGC
>JALOSO010000057.1 GCA_025458385.1 Paracoccaceae bacterium
GCGCACGGCCAATGAAACGGCGGCATAGGCCGCAAAGCCGACCGGATCGCGCAATGCGCGCGTCAGCAGCCCCGCAAGGCCCAGCCGCGGCTTGCCTTCGCGCGCCAGAAGCTGCGGAAAATCGGCGGCAATCTGGGCCATGCCGGCATCCTGCCTGCGCCGCACCCGGACCAGCGCCCCGAACCCCTCGATCATCGGCCAGTCATAGCTGGCGGCCACCTGCACCCGTTCGTCCGGCTGGAACTGCAGACGCACAAACGTATCATCGGCGATGATTGCGGGAAACGCGCCCCACCGCGCCCGCCCCGCGGCATTGACGGCAAACAGCCCGAAACCCGGCGCGATCGACTGCGCAAAGGGCAAGGTCTGCCAAAACCGCCCGTAAGCGCGGGTGACAGCACTGCGCGCGCGCGGGATGCGTGGCGTAGCCCCCGCGTAGCAGGGCCGATCACCCGCCAGTGCCGCACATATCTGCGAAAGCAGCGGGGGCGTGACCACGACATCGGCGTCCAGATACAGTCGCAGGCCAGCCTGTGCCACCGCATCGCCGGCATTCAGCGCGCCCGGCTTTGATCCGGAAGGCAGGTCAAGCACCCGAAGGCCCCAACCCCGGGCCGCCGCCTGTGCGGCAAAGCCCTGCGCCACCGCTGCCGTGGCATCATGGCAGCCATTGGCCACCACGATCACCTCGGCTGCAACCGGGTCTGACGCGAGCAGCGCCGCCAGGCAAGGGCCGATGAACCGCGCTTCGTTTGACGCGGGAATGATCACACTCAGCAATCAGTGCATCCTTTGGCCAGCACCTGCCAGCGCGGATTTTCGTCGCCCAGATGCCGCATCGCGCCCCAGCTGCCCCATTTTCCCGGCGCATAGACATCGACAAAGGCGTTGAACGGCGCATCCGTCAGCTTGGCCCATTCCGCCAGAAGGATCGCGTAAAGTGCGGCCATTTCCGGGGTATAGTTGAAATGGGTGAAAAACGCCGTGACCTCGGCATCATCGACCTGCGGGCCATAACCCACGACATGGGTGCCACCTTCGTACATCACCAGACGCAGACCATATTTCTGCGCAACATCGGCATGATAGGGCAGCAGTTCGGTGACGACGGATTTCAAGCTGTCTGTCGGATCGCCGGTCACTGATCCGTCGCGCAATTCCTGTGCGGCGCGCGCCGTGGCCATGGCATAGGGCGCATCCGGATCAGCCGCCGCAGAGTCCACCAGCCACTGTCTGATCTGGGCGACCTTGTCTTCGGTGCCAAGCAGCGCACTGAAATAGCCCGTCACCGCATAGGCATCAAAATGCGTGGCCGGTGCTGCGCGCCCTTCGGCCATGACCAGCGGCGCTGAAAGGATCTGCTCTTCCAGCCCGTACCAGCCTGTCTGCGTCGCGATCACCCGCACCAGCCGGGTATCGGCCTGATCACCAAAGGCCGCGGCCCAGATATCGGCCACCTCGGCGGCGCGCAGGGCGTAATACTGCACCCCGGCATCATCCTGCCCCCATCGCGCCTTGGCCTGTTCGGCCGCCCAGCCGGCCTGCGTGAACTGCCCGTTCCAGACCTCGTTCGACAACTCGACCCAGGCCTTGCGCCCCGGTTCCAGATTGTCGCGCACATAGTCGGCGTAAAGCTTGACAAGCTCATCCGTCGCCTGATGCGGCAGGGTGAACCAGGGGTCTGCATCCAGCTCATTCGCCAATGCGACCATCACCTCGATCGGCGCACCTGTGTTGGAAAAGGTAAAATCTTCGGGGCGTGGGCGGTCTGCAGCGGCGGAAAGCGTTGCATTATTGGTAGCCATCCAATCCATGAAGCGCAGGCCCCGCACCCCGCGCAACCGGTCAAGCCAGGCCGGGTTGAAGATCGCACCAGCCGCCAGCGCCGCCGCCTGATCGGCCCGCACGACAACGATGTTGCGCAGGGGATCAGCGGGATCAAGTGCTGTCAGCGTCAGCATCACGCTGCCCTCGCCCGGCGTGTAGTCAAACGTCATGCGCCCCGGCGCCTCGGTCTGCAGATTTGTGGCCCGGCCTTCGACCAGCAGCGTGCCCTTGCCCTGATAGGTCAGCACATAGCGCCCGGCGACACCGCCTGCGTCATTTGGCAGATGTGTCAGGATCAGCGTCGAAAGGCCCGTCACCCCCGGCGGGACGGCCTTTGGCCAGCCCTGCGCATCAAGATATCCTTCCGCCGACAGGCGGTCATGATCAAACCCGCCCCATTGATCGGGCAGATGCCCAGTCCAGTTGCGCGCGGTTTTCATCACATCAAGAAACGGCTGCTGCACCGACCAATCGTTGATCCCTGCAAGGCCCAGTGACAGGTTGGGGTTGCTGACCGCCGTGAACGCCACGGGCGGCGGCACCGCGGCGACAGGGGTTGCAACGCCTGCCCCCGCGGCCCGGATCGGTGGCGCGGCCGGGGTTTCCAGCACCCTGACCGTCGCGGCCCCTGTCGAAGCCGCCTCTTCCGGCGCGGCCTGTGCCGCCACGATCACCGGCTGCGCCTGCACGACTTCGGCTGCGATCTGCCGGAAAACCCGCGCCTGCGCATCGGTCACCATCGCGTCGCGGCTGCTCCAGGTGCGGGTCAGCATTGTCGGCAGGTCAGCAATGTCTTGTCCGCTGATGGCCGCCGCATGCACCAGCGCCAGAAAGTAAAAGCCCTTGCCGTTGGGGTGGATGTCATCGTTGAAGACGTCGCCGATATCGGCAATGCCCGGCACCTCACCCGCCGCAATCGCCTTGTCCAGCGCCAGCAGCGCCTGCGCCGCCGGGATCACCTGCACCGCACCGCCACCCAGTTCGGCACTGGCCTGCGCAGCAAGATCACGAAACACCGTGGTATCGGCGACGATCCGTTCGCGCCAGGGCACGCCTGCGCCGTCATCGCCCGCAATCACCGTGTCCGGCCCCGATTTCAGGCTGTGCCATGTTTCATACAGGTAGATGCGCGCCTCAGGGTTGGCACTCCGCGCCAGCAAGCCAAAGGCCACGATCTGCCCCACCGTATCATTCCAGGTGATCTGCGGGGCCAAGGGGACGGCTTCGGTCAACACCAGCGCATCAACGCCCCCCGCCGCCAGGCGCGTGCGCGCATTCAGCGCCTCGCCCTCATCGGCATTTTCCCAGGAATAACGCAGCGATGCCCCGTTGATCACCTGTGCTTCGACCTGTGCCGTTGAATCGCCCTGCCGGATCAGCGCGCCTTCGACCAAGGGTGGAAGGGTCGGCCCGACCAGCGAATGACCGACAAACAGCACTTCGGTCAGCAGTGAAAGAACAGACATGCCTTACCCTTTTGTCAGCCCGGTATAAGGATAGCCTGTCACGACGGACCAGACCACCTTTTGCAACGCCTGCGCCGTTTCCGGCGCAATCGGCGTGGCAACCGTGCCATCGGCGCGCCGCAGATCATGGGGCAGGCCCACAGGCGATTGCCCGGTGATGACCGCGAAATGTGTCATCGCGATGATGTAATGCCCCAGATCGCCCAGATGAATCGGGTCAACCTTGTCACCGGTCTGCGCAAACAGCGCATCGCGGCTGGTCAGGTGCGGCACGTCACCTGCCGCAATCGCGGCCGCCACGGCGGCCAGCACCGGCCCGCCCGGAATGACATGGATGTCGCCGACCCCGTCCTGCGCCATCGCTTGCGCCAGCAAGGTGCCATGCCACAGCGCCGGACCATCGGCTGCAATCCGCGCAGCCCAACCTGCGGGGTCATCGGTGCCATGCCAAGTCTCATACAGGAACAGCCGCACATCGGGGTTCGCCTGCCGTGCCCGCATGGCCCACCGCGCCAGTGCTGCCGCGCTGTCGTGATAGGCAATCGCATCTTGCAGTTCGACCATCTCGGTCAGAACGATCACGCCGTAATCACCACTGTCGAACGCCTCAAGCGCCGGGCGAAACGCCGCTGTGCCATTTTCTGCATCAAAACCCGGCACATCGCCCTGCCAGTGCTGTTGCAGCGATGCGCCCCAGCCCAGTTGGCTGTGGTAGCTGTGCCCACCCAACTGTGCCAGCATCGCGGGCATGTCGCGCCCTACCAGACTGTGCCCCAGATGATAGACCGGCACAGGCCAGTCATGCGGCCCCGCCGGGCCCGACAACCGCGCGTCCAATTCCGCTAAGGTCAAGGCCTGCGGTCCTCCCCGCGCCCACAACCCTGCGACAAGACCTGCCAGACCCAAGGCCAGCACCAGAAAAATCCGTGTCATCTCACCCTCATGTGAACCCGCTATCTGGGGTGTCAGGGCATGATTGCCAAGGGTGACAGGCCCTGGGCCGCCGGTTATTGTCCCGCGCAGCACCGGGCAGCAAACGCATCGGCGGGGAAAAAGGATCGACAGGCGGCATGGCGGGATTTCTTCGGTTCGGACCCGATCTTGCAACGCGCCTTGCCGTCTGGCGGGCGGGGTTGACGGCCCCTGCCCGCGGCTTTGTCTCGCAGCCGGAACCGCGCACGATTGGCCTGATGACCCGCGGGCGCCAGCTGATCGCCGGAAACATCCAGATTGCCGGGCATCTGGTGGCCGCCGAAGGCCGCAGCCTGTGGGACATTGCCGCACCCGACGCGGCCTTCGCCGCCGAGGCGCATGGCTTTGGCTGGCTGGATGATCTGGCAGCGGTCGGTGACCCCGCCGCACGCAGGTTGGCGCAACTGTGGGTCTGGGACTGGATCAGCCGCTTTGGTCAGGGGGCCGGGGCGGGCTGGCAGCCGGATCTGACCGGGCGCAGGCTGATCCGCCTGATCAACCACGCGCTGTTCCTGCTGCAAGCGCGGGACGGTGCGCAATCAACGGCCTTTTATGCATCGCTGACACGGCAAACCGTGCTTCTGTCCTATCGCTGGCACCGCGCCCCGCCCGGACTGCCCCGGTTCGAGGCCCTTTGCGGCCTCGTCTACGCTGGCCTGTCGCTGATCGGGATGCAGGCCCTTGTCGGCCCGGCCAGCGCAGCACTTGCCCGCGACTGCGCACAAGAAGTCGATGGCGCGGGCGGCATTCCGTCACGCAACCCCGAAGATCTGGCCGAGGTTTTCGCGCTGCTGATCTGGGCTGCCGAAGCGCTGACGACAGCCGGTCGTGCCGTACCTGCCGCGCATCTGGCCGCGATCGAGCGCATTGCACCGGCCCTGCGCGCCCTGCGGCATGCCGATGGCAGCCTTGCGCGTTTTCATGGTGGGGGACGTGGCCTTGCCGGACGGCTGGATCAGGCCCTTGCGGCGGCAGGCGGACGGGCCATTGCACAGGCCGGGTCTGCCATGGGTTTTGCCCGGTTGATGGCCGGGCGCACGTCGGTCATTGCCGATATCGCCGACCCACCCGCAGGCCCGCGCGCCCATGCCGCAACACTGGGGTTCGAAATGACATCCGGGCGCAGGCCAGTGATCGTCAGCTGCGGCGCAGGGCGCAGCTTTGGCAGCGAATGGCAGCACGCCGGGCGTGCCACGCCTTCCCATTCCACCTTGTGCATTGATGGCGTGTCATCCTCGCGCCTCGGGCCGGGCCGCGACAGTTTCGCCCAGACGGCACGGGTCATTGCCAGCCGTCAACTGACGGGCGAAGGCGAACAGGGCGTTTACGCCGCACATGATGGCTGGGCGCTGACGCATGGCCTGATCCACGCCCGCACCCTTACCCTGTCGGCCGATGGCCGCCATCTCGATGGCGATGACAAACTGTCGGCAACCACCCCGGTGATGCGCGACAGGTTTGCCGCCGTGATTGGCCGCACGGGGCTGACCGGCCTGCGCTTTGCCATCCGCTTTCATCTGCACCCGGATGTCGATGCCACCCTTGACATGGGGGGGCATGCCGTATCGCTTGCCCTCAAAAGCGGGGAAATCTGGGTCTTTCGTCATCAGGGCCCGGCACGCCTGTCGCTGCAGCCGTCCGTCTATCTGGAGCGTGGCCGCCTCAAGCCGCGCCCGGCGGAACAGATCGTGCTGGAAAGCCATACCGCCGATCTTGAAACACGCATCGGCTGGACCTTGGCGAAAGCAAAGGATACTCCCACCGCCATCCGTGATCTGGGCCTTGATGAGGGGCCGGTCGAGACCTGAACCTATGGGGAAACAACCTTGGCAAACCGTGTTCCTGTCGGCCGCGCCCTGATTTCCGTTTCGGACAAGACCGGGCTGCTGGACCTGGCCCGCGCACTGGCGGCGATGGATGTCGAACTGATTTCAACCGGCGGAACGTCAGGCATGCTGCGCGCGGCCGGGTTGGCCGTGCGCGATGTGTCTGATGTGACAGGGTTTCCGGAAATGATGGATGGCCGGGTGAAAACCCTGCATCCGGCGGTGCATGGCGGCCTTCTGGCCCTGCGCGATGATGACGAACACCTGCTGGCGATGGCGGCCCATGGCATCGCGCCGATCGACCTGCTGGTCGTGAACCTTTACCCGTTCGAGGCAACGGTCGCCAAAGGCGCCGATCACGCGACCTGCATCGAGAATATCGACATCGGCGGCCCGGCCATGATTCGCGCGGCGGCCAAGAACCACCGCTTTGTGGCGGTGGTCACTGATCCGGCGGATTACGCACCGCTGCTTGACCAGTTGCGCGCGAACGACGGCGCAACGACGCTGGCCTTCCGTCAGAAGCTGGCCCTGTCGGCTTACGCCCGGACGGCGGCCTACGATACGGCGGTGTCGGGCTGGATGGCGCAGGCGATCGGCGACCCCACGCCGCGGCATCGCGCCTTTGCCGGGCGGCTGGCGCAACCGCTGCGCTATGGTGAAAACCCGCATCAGGCCGCCGCCTTTTACACCGACGGGTCAGGCCGCGAGGGGGTGGCAACCGCGCAGCAATGGCAGGGCAAGGAGTTATCCTACAACAACATCAACGATACGGATGCGGCCTTTGAACTGGTGGCCGAATTCGCCCCTGCGGATGGCCCCGCCTGCGCCATCATCAAACACGCCAATCCCTGTGGCGTGGCGCGCGCGTCCTCACTGCGTGACGCCTATGCGCGCGCCTACGATTGTGACAGGACCAGCGCTTTTGGCGGGATCGTTGCCCTGAACATGCCACTGGATGCCGAGACGGCAGAGGCGATCTGCGAAATCTTCACCGAAGTCGTGATTGCACCCGGGGCCAGCGACGACGCCCGCGCCATCTTTGCCGCCAAGAAAAACCTGCGTCTTCTGACGACCAGGGGCCTGCCCGACCCCATGGCCAAGGGTCTTGCCTTTCGGCAGGTTGCGGGCGGCTTTCTTGTGCAGGACCGGGATGGCGGCAAGTTGGACACATCTGTGCTGAAAGTGGTCACCAAGCGCGCGCCCTCGCCTGCCGAAATGCGTGATCTGCTGTTTGCCTGGACCGTTGCCAAGCACGTCAAGTCCAACGCGATCATCTACGCCAAGGACGGCGCCACCGTCGGCATCGGCGCGGGCCAGATGAGCCGCATCGACAGCACCCGCATCGCGGCCCGCAAATCGCAGGACATGGCCGAAGCCATGGGTCTGGCGCAGCCCCTGACGCAAGGCGCGGTCGTCGCCTCTGACGCCTTCTTTCCCTTTGCCGATGGCCTGATCGCCGCTGCCGAAGCCGGTGCCACGGCAATCATCCAACCCGGCGGCGCCATGCGCGACGACGCGGTGATCGCGGCCGCTGATGCCGCAGGGCTTGCCATGGTCTTTACCGGCCAGCGGCATTTCCGGCACTGATCCGCCATGCGTCTGCTTGCCCTGATTGCCGCGTTGACCTTTGCCCTTGACCAGGCGCTGAAATGGCTGGTCGTGCAGCGCCTTGGCCTGATCGACCGGGGCGTGATCGATGTCTGGCCACCGTTTCTGCAGCTGCGCATGGCCTGGAACACAGGCATCAACTTTGGCCTTTTTGACACGAACCGCTGGGTGCTGATTTCCATTGCACTGGCGATTGTGGCCTGGGTGCTGGTCTGGGTACGGCGCGAAGGTGGCGGGCGTATGGCCATGATCAGCGCAGGGTTGCTGGTGGGCGGCGCGCTTGGCAATGTCATTGACCGGCTGATCTATGGTGCGGTTGCCGATTTTCTGAACATGTCCTGTTGTGGCATCGAGAACCCCTATGCCTTCAACGTCGCCGACATCGCCATCTTTGCCGGGGCCATCGGCCTGATCCTGTTCACCGGAAATTCCGGCGGCAAAGGCCCGGCCAAAACGCGAAAGACCCCGTGACGTGCCCGCCAGCTTGCGCTAAGACTTGCGGCAGAATGCCATGAAAGGGCAACAGGATGACGCCAGCACGGATGGTCCTTGCACTGACGGCCGCAGCAATGCTGGCCGCCTGTGGCAATGACAATGATCCGATCCTGATGAACCTGCGCCCGCAAGGCAACGGGCCGGATGAATTTGCCATCCTGCCGCCGCGCCCGCTGCAATTGCCCGAAGATCTGGCTGCGCTGCCCCCGCCCACACCGGGTGGAACCAACCGCACCGACCCCACACCCAAGGAAGATGCCATTGTCGCCCTTGGCGGCAATCCGCAGGCCGCTGGCGGAATCCCTGCGGGTGATGCGGGTCTGGTCAGCTATGCCGCCCGCAATGGCGTTTCGGCCGATATCCGCAGCACCCTGGCTGCCGAGGATCTGGAATACCGCCGTGACAACAATGGCCGCATCCTGGAACGCCTGTTCAACGTGAATGTGTATTTCAAGGCCTACAGCGCGCAATCACTGGATCAGCAGGCCGAGCTTGCCTTCTGGCGGCAGCGCGGCGCACGGACACCTTCGGCCCCCCCGGCGCTTGAGGGCGAATAACATCCGCGTGCGCCCGGCTTGCGCCTCGGGCCTGCTGCGATAGGTTGCTTTCCATACCGCAGGCCCGCTTCGTGGCCCCATCAAAGGACCATCATGCCATTGCGCCGCCTTGGATTTCTGTGTCTGAACCTGTCTCTGGCCGCCTTGCCGGCCGCGGCCGACACGGTATCGCATTTCACCTTGGAAAACGGGCTTGAGGTTGTGGTGATCGAGGATCACCGCGCCCCCGCCGTCACCCAGATGGTCTGGTACCGCGTCGGTGCGGCCGATGAACCGCCGGGCAAATCCGGCATCGCGCATTTCCTTGAACACCTCATGTTCAAGGGCACGGATGACCTTGCCAATGGTGAGTTTTCGGACACGGTCGAAGCACAAGGCGGGGATGACAACGCCTTTACCTCGTGGGATTACACCGCCTATTTCCAGCGCATCGCGGCAGACCGGCTGGACCTTGTCATGCGGATGGAGGCGGACCGCATGCGCGATCTGCAAATGACGGCAGATGATGTGACGACTGAACGCGCCGTGATCCTGGAAGAACGCGCCCAGCGCACCGACAGTGACCCCGGCGCCCTGCTGTCGGAACAGATGCGGGCGGCACAATACCTCAACCACCCATACGGCATTCCGATCATCGGCTGGCGGCACGAGATGGAACAGCTGAGCCAGCAGGATGCGCTTGATTTCTATCGCCGCTATTATGCGCCGAACAATGCCGTGCTGATTGTGGCCGGCGACGTCACCCCCGATCAGGTCCGCGATCTGGCCGAACAACATTACGGCCCGCTGCAACCGTCTACCGGCCTTGCTGAACGTGTGCGCCCGGCAGAGCCCCCGCAACTGGCCGAACGGCGGCTGACGCTGGTCGATGCCCGCGCTTCAGACCCCTATGTCACCCGCACCTACATGGCCCCGGAACGCGACAGCGGCGATCAGGCCGATGCCGCAGCCCTTACCATTCTGGCCGAATTGCTGGGTGGCAGCGGCACAACCTCGGTTCTGGCGCAAAAGCTGACCTTTGAAAGCCAGACCGCGGTCTATGCCTCGGCCTTTTATGACGGCACGTCGCTGGATGATGCGACCTTTGGCCTTTACGTCATCCCGCTGCCCGGCGTGTCACTGGCCGAGGCCGAGGCCGCCATGGATGCTGCAATCGCTGCATTTCTGGAAGAAGGCGTTGATCCCGTGGCGCTTGACCGGATCAAGACGCAGATCAGGGCCGCCGATATCTATGCCCGTGACAATGTCGACGGGCTTGCCCGCCGATATGGCGAGGCGCTGACCGTGGGCCTGACGATTCAGGATGTGCAGGACTGGCCAAGGGTTTTGCAGGCCGTTACCGCCGATGACGTGATCCGCGTGGCCCGCACGGTGCTGGATCGCCGCCGCGCCGTGACGGGATGGCTGCTGCCCGAGGAGACCAAACCATGATGCGCCTGTTCCTGCGTCTGATCCTGGCCCTGCTGGTCATGGCCGGCCCGCTGCGCGCCGAATTCGCGATACAAGAGGTCATCTCGCCCGGCGGGATCAGGGCGTGGTTGGTCGAAGATCACGGCATCCCCTTCACCGCGCTGGAAATCCAGTTTCGCGGCGGCCACGCGCTTGATTTGCCGGGCAAAAGGGGCGCGACCAACCTGATGACCGCATTGATCGAAGAAGGCACGGGCGATCTCGACAGCGTCGCATTCGCAACAGCGCGTGACGCGCTGGCCGCGCAGTTCAGGTTTGATTCGAATGTCGATTCCGTCAGCGTTTCGGCCCAGTTCCTGACGGAAAACCGCGATCAGGCCGTTGATCTGCTGCGCCGCGCCCTGGCAGCCCCGCGGTTTGATGATGTGGCCATTGAAAGGGTGCGGGGGCAGGTTCAGTCGATCTTGCGCAATGATGCGCAAGACCCGCAGGCAATTGCCGGGCGGCTGTTCAATGCGCAGGCCTTTGGTGACCACCCCTATGCAACCGACGGCACCGGAACACCCGAATCCGTGGCCGCGCTGACGCGTGACGATATCCTTGCGGCCCATCGCAATGCCATTGCACGCGACCGCATCTATGTTGGCGCGTCGGGCGATATCACGGCGGCCGAGCTTGGCCCCCTGCTGGACCGGCTGTTTGGTGAACTGCCTGCCACGGGCGCACCGCTTCCCCCGCAGACCACCTTGGCCCTGACAGGTGGTGTCACGGTTGAACCCTTTCCCGGGCCACAGTCCGTGATCCTGTTCGGGCATGACGGCATCCCGCGCGACGACCCGGATTTCTTTGCGGCCACCATCGTGAACGAGGTGTTGGGCGGCGGGCGCTTCGGGGCAAGGTTGATGACCGAAGTGCGTGAAAAGCGTGGGCTGACCTATGGCATCGGCACTTATCTGGCCGATTACGATCAGGCCGACCTGATGCTGGGGCAGATGTCATCGTCAAACGCCACCACAGCCGAGGCGATTGCCGTGGTGCGCAGCGAATGGGCCCGCATTGCCGCCGAAGGCATCACAGCGGCCGAACTGGAAGCGACGAAAACCTATCTGACCGGATCATACCCTTTGCGGTTTGACGGCAACAGCCGCATTGCACGTATTCTGGTCGGGATGCAGATGATCGACCTGCCCATCGACTATCCCGCAACCCGCAACGCCAAGGTCGAGGCCGTGACGCTGGATGACGTGCGCCGCGTGGCGGCCCGGCTGGTTCAGCCTGACGCCCTGCGTTTTGTTGTTGTCGGCAGCCCGGAAGGTCTGGAAAGCAGCAACTAGACGGGCCAGGCGCCGGGGGGGCACCTTTGCGCCTTTCCATTCGCCAGTGGCCGAATCTGCGGCGGCCTGCTATGGGTGGTGGCATGAACGCCGCGAACCCCAATATGTCCCCTGCCCGCCCGATCATCCGCCAGCTGGATGAGGCGGCGATCAACCGCATCGCAGCGGGCGAGGTGGTGGAGCGTCCGGCCTCTGCCGTCAAGGAACTGGTCGAGAACGCGCTGGATGCCGGGGCCACGCGCATTGCCGTTGACTATGCCGATGGCGGCAAGACGCTGATCCGCGTGACGGATGATGGCTGCGGCATGACGGCAGGTGATCTGCCACTGGCCCTTTCGCGGCATGCGACCTCGAAAATCGACGGCACCGATCTGTTGAACATCCGCTCTTTCGGGTTCCGGGGCGAGGCACTGCCCTCGCTGGGGGCGGTTGGGCGGCTGACGCTGCAATCGCGCGCTGCCGGGCATGACGGCGCCGAAATCACTTGCGACGGCGGGCGGCTGGCACCTGTGCGCCCGGTGGCGCTGGCCGGTGGAACGGTCGTCACCTTGCGCGATCTGTTTCACGCAACCCCGGCACGGCTGAAATTCATGCGGTCCGACCGGGCCGAGGCGCAAGCAATCCACGATTGCATCCGCAGGCTGGCGCTGGCGGAACCGCGCGTGGGCTTTACCCTGCGCGATGTGACAGGGGGCGGCGAAGGCCGGCTGATCTTTCGGGCCGATGCGATGCCGGGACAGATGCTTGACGCGCTGCAAGGCCGCCTTGCCGCCGTTCTGGGCCGTGATTTCACGGATAACGCGGTTGCCGTTGATGCCCGGCGCGAGGGGCTGCATCTGACCGGCTTTGCCGCCCTGCCCACCTGGTCACGCGGATCATCCAGTCTTCAGTTCCTGTGCGTGAATGGCCGCCCCGTGCAGGACCGTGCCTTGCTCGGGGCCCTGCGCGCCGCCTATTGGGATTTGCTGTCGCGTGACAGGCATGCCGCCGCCGTGCTGAACCTTGCGGTCGATCCGACCTGTGTCGATGTCAACGTGCATCCGGCCAAATCCGAGGTGCGGTTCCGTGCGCCCGACGACGTCCGGGGGCTGATTGTCAGCGGGGTGAAGGCGGCCTTGCTGGGGGCCAGCCAGCGCAGTTCCACCACCCTTGCGGATGCCACGCTCAGCGCCTTTCGACCGGCTGCGCGCGTGTATCAGATGGA
>JALOSO010000296.1 GCA_025458385.1 Paracoccaceae bacterium
CTGTCATCGGTCAAGGGCGTGGGCTATGGCTCGGGCGATCTGCCGATGCCGATTGTGACGGGGCAGGATGCGGAAATCCCGTCGGTCAAATCGATGATCGCGGGCGAGCAGTATTCGACCATCTTCAAGGACACCCGCGAACTGGCCAAGGTCACCGTTGGCATGGTCGATGCCGTGCTTTCGGGTGGCACGCCGGAAATCAACGACACCACCACCTATGACAACGGTGTAAAGGTCGTGCCGTCCTACCTGCTGGAGCCGGTTTCGGTGAACGTGTCGAACTACGAAGAAATCCTCGTCGGTTCGGGCTATTACACCGCCGACCAGCTGCAGTAAGCTGAACCAAAGGGCCCGCCTGCAGGAACGGACTGCAGGCGGGTTCCCTTGGTGGAGGGGATATGACCACACTTCTGGAAATGCGGGGGATTTCAAAGGTCTTCCCGGGCGTAAAGGCGCTTGACCGGGTCAGCCTGACGGTTGAGGCGGGCGAAATTCACGCGATCTGCGGCGAAAACGGTGCGGGCAAATCCACGCTGATGAAGGTGCTTTCGGGGGTTTACCCCTATGGCAGCTATGACGGCGACATCCAGTATGAAGGCCAGCCGCTGCAAAACCGCGGGATCCGCGACAGCGAAAGCAAGGGCATCATCATCATCCATCAGGAACTTGCGCTGATCCCGCTTTTGTCGATTGCCGAGAACCTGTTCATGGGCAATGAGGTGGCCAGCAAGGGCGTCATCTCTTGGCCCCTGGCGTTTCAGAAGACCGAGGCATTGCTGCGTCAGGTGGGGCTGAATGAACCGCCGGGCGCCGTGGTGGGCAAGCTGGGCGTGGGCAAGCAGCAGCTGATCGAAATTGCCAAGGCCCTGTCCAAGAACGTGAAATTGCTGATCCTTGATGAACCCACGGCAGCCTTGCAAGAGGCGGATGCCGACCGTCTGCTGGACCTGATGCTGGAATTGAAGGCGCAAGGCGTGACGCAGATCATGATCAGCCACAAGCTGAACGAGATTGCCCGCGTGGCAGACCGGATCACGGTGATCCGCGATGGCATTTCGGTGTCCACGCTGACCAAGGCCGAAATCTCGGAAGACCGCATCATCCGTGACATGGTCGGGCGTGACATGGCGCATCGCTATCCGGAACGCAGCCCGAACCCGGGCGAAATGCTGTTCGAGGTTGAAGGCTGGTCCTGCTGGCACCCGGAACAGGCGGGGCGGCAGATGATCAAGGGTGTATCGCTGAACGTGCGCAAGGGCGAAATCGTGGGCATCGCCGGGCTGATGGGGACGGGGCGCACGGAACTGGCGATGTCGATCTTCGGGCGCAGCTATGGCAAAGGGCATGCAGGGCAGGTGCGGATGCAGGGCCGTCCGGTTGATGTATCGACCGTGTCAAAGGCGATTGCAGCGGGCATTTCCTATGTGACCGAAGACCGCAAGGTGCTGGGCCTGATCCTGGAAGAGCCGATCCTGAAGAACATCAGCCTTGCCAACCTTGCGGGCATCGCGACACGGTCTGTTCTGGACAAGCGGCGCGAGACGCAGGTGGCGGAAGGATACCGCAAGCAGCTGGCGATCCGCACGCCGGGGGTGCAGCAAAAGGTGGTGAACCTGTCAGGCGGCAACCAGCAAAAGGTGGTGCTGTCAAAGTGGCTGTTCACCGACCCGCAGCTTTTGATCCTTGATGAACCGACGCGCGGCATCGATGTCGGCGCGAAGTTCGAGATCTACACGATCATGAAAGACCTGGCGGAACAGGGCCGGGGCATTCTGATGATCAGCAGCGAAATGCCTGAACTTCTGGGCATGTGCGACCGGATTTATGTGATGAACGAAGGCCGTATCGTGGGGCAGTTGGACCGCAACGAGGCCAGTCAGGAACGGATCATGGCGCTGATCGTCAAGGACGGCGGCAAGGATGGCAGCAGGGATACGGGGAAGGTGGCCTGACATGGCAGACGAAAAGCAAGGCGCACTGCTGGGGCATCTGCGCGAAAACGGCATGTTGCTGGCGCTTGTGGCGATTGTCGTGCTGTTCTCGATCCTGGTGGCGGCGCAGGGCAAGCCCATGTTCCTGCAGGCCCCGAACATCACCAACATCTTTTTGCAGAACGGCCATGTGATCATCCTTGCCCTTGGCATGTTGCTGATCATCGTGGCCGGGCATATCGACCTTTCGGTGGGGTCGGTTGCGGCCTTTACCGGGGCGGTCGCAGCCTGGCTTACGGTTGATCTGAAGCTACCGGTCTATGCGGTCATTCCACTGACGCTGATCGTGGGCGGTCTGATTGGTGCCGCGCAAGGCTATTGGGTGGCGTACTGGCGCATTCCCAGCTTTATCGTCACGTTGGCCGGGATGCTGGTGTTCCGGGGGGCCACGCTGTGGCTGCTGGGCGGGCAGAACATCGGCCCGTTCCCGAAGGAATTTCAGGCGATGTCGTCGGGGTTCATCCCCGATCTGACCGGGTTGGAAAAGCCGCATGGCGTGACGCTGATTGTGGCAGTAGTGGCGATCTGCGTGGTGATCTGGATCGGCCTGCGGGCACGGCGGCGCGATATCGAATTCGGCATTGTGCCAGAACCTGCGGGCCTGTTCTGGGGGCGATCACTGATCATCGCAGCCTCAATGGCGTTTGTCGGTTGGCAACTGGCGAGTTTTCGGGGCCTGCCGAACGTGCTTGTCGTGCTGACGGTGTTGATCGTGCTTTACGCCTTTTTCACCGAAAACACCGTTCAGGGCCGCCGCATCTATGCTGTCGGTGGCAATGAAAAGGCGGCAAAGCTTTCGGGCATCGGCACGGAACGGCTGGTCTTTTTCTGCTTTGTCAACATGGGGATGCTTGCCGCACTTGCCGGAATGATGGTGACAGCCCGCTTGAACAGCGCCACCCCAAAGGCCGGCACGGGGTTTGAACTGGATGCCATTGCCGCCGTGTTCATCGGCGGGGCGGCGATGGCCGGCGGGTCTGGCACCATTGTCGGCGTGGTCATCGGCGCGCTGATCATGGGCGTGATGAACATGGGCATGTCGATTCTGGGGGTCGGCATTGATTACCAGCAGATGATCAAGGGCATGGTGCTGTTGGCGGCTGTGGTCTTTGACGTTTACAACAAGAACAAGTGAGGCAGGGCATGCATCTTTCAACGGTCCGGGGTCTGGGTGTGGTGGCCCGCCATGGCAATGACGCGCGCCAGGTGCAGGCCACGACCTCGGTCTACGAACTGGCGATGGCTGCGATTGCGGCAGGCCATGGTCTGCAGGCCGAGGTTGCAAAGCGCGGTCTGGGCAATACCGTCGATCTGACGCGCGCGACGTTCGACCTGCCGGTCAGCCATGCAGACCCGGCGCATCTGCACCTGACGGGCACGGGGCTGACGCATCTGGGCAGTGCATCTGCGCGCGATGCGATGCATGCGAAGCTTTCGGGGGCGGAGACGCTGACCGACAGCATGAAGATGTTCCGCATGGGG